>CALVQL010000090.1 GCA_944358235.1 uncultured Bacilli bacterium | reverse complement strand
GAGGAAAATAATGGCCAAAAAGATTGAGAGAATAAGTCGACAGACAAAAGATAATTTGCGCGCTTATCTTTTAAAAATATGGGAGATTATAAAAAAGCCGGAAATGGGAATATTGCCAGGTCAGTTAGCATTCTTCATGTTGCTTTCATGTGTTCCTATTATTACGCTATGTGGTTATGCGGCTGGTTTTTTGGGGATTAATATAGATACAGTAACGGATATGATAAATAAGTATATTCCTTCGGGAGCAGAATTTTTAGTTCCTTATCTTTCGGGAGATACGATCGATTTAAAATTGGCATTAATTCTTATTTGGATGTTTTATTTAGCATCTAATGGATGTAATACTGTTATTATAATAAGTAATCAAATTTATGGTATTAATAAATCAAATTGGTTTAAGCGTCGTTTAAAAGCTATTTTTATGACATTTGCTATCGTATTGATGTTAGTTTTTGTTCTTTTAGTACCAGTCTTTGGAACTAAGATAATCGAATTGCTCGATTTTACAAACATAAGTGATACGTTGTATTCCATCTTTGATTTTATTAAAGGACCGGTAACCTGGCTTATTATGTTCGTGTTTATAAGAGCTCTTTATGAGATTGCACCAGATAGAGTTCGTAAGAATTCGCATATAAATACTGGAGCATTATTTACTTCAATTGGTTGGGTTATTGTAACTTTTATATATAGTCAATTTGCGAACAATATGACTAGTTATAACGTCTTTTATGGTGCTCTATCGAGTATAGCAATTTTGATGCTTTGGCTTTATTTTATGTCTTATATATTTGTGATCGGATTATCGTTGAATTATGGTGAAGAATTGGATATGGAAACGATGAATAAAACTGGGGCTATAAAAGTTGTTAAAGCGGGGTAGAATAATATTAGCACATTTAATAAGGTGCTGAAATTGGCGAATTCAAATTAGATACTTGTTATCTAAAAGAATTTGAAGTTTTTAAGGGATAATTATAATGATTATCTCTTATTTTTGTGCTTGATATATGTTATAATCGAATTAAAGTTGGGAGTTATGGTTATGAATTCGATAGTAGTAAAAGATATGGATATAAATATACAATTAGGTGGTAGAATTACAGCAATTGTTGGACCTACTAATTCGGGAAAAACAACTTTTTTAAAAAAGCTCTGTAATAAAGTTGATAATTCTCAATTGATGATCGATGAGGTTTCTATTAAAGAATATGATATTACTTTTCTTCGAAATAATATCGTTGTAGTTTTTGATGATAATCACTTCAACTGTGAGTATGTCGCTGAAGAATTATATTATAATATTCATAAATTAGGCTATCGTATCGATGAAATAACTGATAAAATTGAGAATCTCGCAAATCGCTTTAAATTTACTGATATTCTCGATCGCCGGATTGATGAGCTTACGTTAAATGAAAAAATTCTTATAAAAATCCTGTCTTATCTTATTATTAATCCGAAAATTCTAGCTATCGATAATCTGTTTGTCTATTTAGATAATTCCTTACAGAAAGAATTGCTCAAGTATGTTGCGGAGTTGGGAATAAGTCTTATCATTGTTACTAGTGATCCGGAATTCTTACTTATTTGTGATGATATTGTCGTCATGAATAATTATAAAGCAATAATATGTGCTCCCAATACAACTGTCTTGACTGGAAATAGTATCCTTCCATATTTAGGATTAAAGTTGCCTTTTATTGTCGAATTATCCCAAAATTTGATATTATATCAATTGGTTGATAAAGTATATTTAGATAAGAGGAAGTTGGTTGATAAGTTATGGAAGTAGTTTATGCTGGAAACTTAGATAAGAACTTATTTAAGCCCGAAGAGATTACGGGATATTATGGTGATCTTATAGAACTTATAAATGCTAATAATTCTATTGAGGGAATTGTTTATGATGATAATTGGCGAGTGTATTATTTTTTAATAGGTTTTTCTTACAAAAGATATAAGCGTATAGATGGCATATTAAAATATTTGGATTTAGATAAGTCTATTTTGAAGAAGAAAATATCGCAACTTTCTAAAGTGGAGTTTAAATACATTTTACTAGCTTTTCTTTTGATTAATAATAAAAATATCATTATATTCGATCATTTTGAAGCAACTCTTCCTTATCGTGAGCAAAAAAAATTGATAAGAATCATTCGAGCTTTGCAAAAAGATGGTAAGCAGATTGTCGTTGTAAGTAATAATATTACTTTTTTAAGTCAGTTTGTCGATCGCCTTTTAATCGTAAAAAAAGGTAAAATTGTGTTTGATGGTAGTATTTTGGAATTTCTTTGTGATGAGCGTAAGTTAATTGATGAACCGGAAATAATAAAGTTTATCAAAATGGCGAATAAAAAAGGGGCAAAGTTGGATATGACTTTTGATAATAAAGAGCTTTTGAAAGATATATATAGGAGTGTTAACTGATGAAATATCTAATAAGAATTAGTTATGATGGTTCAAAACTATATGGTTTTCAACGATTGAATAAAAAGAAAACTGTTCAGGGAGAATTGGAG
>CALVQL010000089.1 GCA_944358235.1 uncultured Bacilli bacterium | reverse complement strand
GACTCAATGGTAGGTATACACGCAAAGTGGCTTAAAATGACCAAAGAAATACCTTGGCGAGCAGATATTTCTTCGTTAAATATAATTGCAACTAGTCATATTTGGCAACAAGATCATAATGGATATACTCATCAAGAGCCGGGATTTATCAATCATCTTTTAACCAAAAAAAGAGATATTACAAATGTATATCTTCCATATGATGCAAATTCGTTAATATATATTACTGACAAAGTTTTACATAGTAAGAATCAAATTAATCTAATAATTGCATCAAAACATGAACGCCCACAATGGCTCAATTATGAAGAGATGCTTGACCACTGTTCAAAAGGTATTGGTATATGGGAGTTTGCAAGTGATGCCAATCCGGAGATAATTCTCGCTTGTGCAGGAGATACTCCTACTCTCGAAGTTATGGCTGCAACGCAAATATTAAAAGAAAAATCGAATATAAGAGTACGTGTTGTAAATGTAGTTGATTTGCTTACTCTAGAGCGTTTAGATGCCGAAGAATTTGAACGTATCTTCCCATCAGCAACACCAGTTATTTTTGCATTCCATGGATATCCTGGAATCATAAAAGAATTGCTATATAATCGTCATCGTAATTTTTACATTTACGGATATGAAGAAGAAGGTGCAATCACGACGCCATTCGATATGCGTGTCTTAAATAACATCGATCGTTATCATATAATTATAAATGCTATCAAAATACTTGATTCGTCGAATAAGGAATTAAGAGATTACTGCGTATCTAAATTGATGGAGCATTACGAATTAATTAGAGATACGGGAGAAGATTTAATAGAAGTAACTGATTTCAAATGGAAAGACGCTGAATAGCGTCTTTTATCGTAATTCGGGACAGTCACCAGGCGGTGGCATATAAAAACAATGTGACTTATAGCGTCCTGCCAATGGTTGATTATACCATGTTGCTCCACATGAACTACTACCACTTGGAGCATAAAACCATAAAGCATGAGTCGCAGGATAGAAGTATTCACCTTTAATGCAACGTTTTGCTAAGTTTTTTTCTAAGGTAGTTGAAGATGATTGAAATAAGGAGCTGTCAACTCCGGCAAATCCACCAGGGCTTTGATATATGACATCATAAAGTGATGATACGTTTTTGAATATATCACAATTAGCAATAGCACGATTAACTATGACATTTCCTACCATAAGCATCGCCAAATTACCATCACTCAATGCTTCTGCTCGCATAAGTCTTGCCATCAGATCTAATTCTTTAGTTGTGTAGTTTATAAGCATAAAAAAATCACCTATCACAGTATATGATAGTAGGTGATTTTAATGACCTAACCCAACGTTATTTTCCGGTATAATTTTTACACTAACTTCACAAACATTATTATCATTATCGAGATATTTTATCGCCATTCTTTGATTTTCTTCATCTATATATTGCATGACATTACTCAAGTAATTTGGATCTCCCGCATCGATAATATTCGTGTAATTAACAAAGTCTAAATTCTTTTGATCATTCAAGAGATTTTCAACACTAACGCCACTTTCCGTAGCTGTTTTTTCGAGAACTTTATTCATATTGTTAACTCCAAAGTTGTAACATTGAATTGTCGCTCCAATGTGAAAATTCATATGCTCTGCCGATTTCCTAATTAAAATACAACCTATTGAAATATTAGTTTTAGGATTTTCTAAATCCTTCGGCGTTATATATGTGATTTCTGGTGTACTAACCTTTGATGAATCACTTGTGAGCATATAAGTTTTATATTCTCCATCGACGAAATCATATACTTTTAATTCTTCTCCTTCCCAAGAACTGAATTGGATTTGCATTAAATTTGTCTCCATTCCGCCACTTTCTTGAGTTAGCATTGCCATCGGAATATTTGGTGATATTCCCCATTTTGTTGCATAGCTTTCGACAATATCGTAATAGTTGTCATAAGCATAATTACCCTTTTTTGAATCACGGTTTGCTGTATAACTTAATGTCGTGACTTCAGTTTCATCTTTAATCTCTTTATTTTCTAATTCGTCGAGCATGTCCTGATAATCATTATCGACGCTAATCGGTTTCATTATATTTTCTTCGGTTATTTTGTCATCGCTCGTTTTCTCAATCGGAATAGGTTCTGGCATATCTTTACTACCGTTTTTTTCATTGGTATATGCTGTAGCTAAAAGGACAATCGCGAAAGCAGCTGCCGTAGCTTTAATGCCAATTTTCTTAATATTCTTTATAGGCTCATTTTTATGCTTTTCCTTTTGTAGTTTCGCAATACCTTTTTTTATTTGGGGAAAAGTATTCGGTAGATAAGTATATAATCTGTGCTCGAGAAACTGGTCAAAATCATTTATCTTTACCATACGATTAGAATTACTTAAGATAACCGAATTACTCAAAATTCTAATCGAACTATAATCATACTCATCAATTCTTGATAGAGCACGAAATACTTTATTTCCTTCGAGTTCTTTTTCACTACGATCCTTTTCTATTATTTTGCAGACGATTTCATCGTCAAAAAAGAAATGATACGCTCTTTT
>CALVQL010000088.1 GCA_944358235.1 uncultured Bacilli bacterium | reverse complement strand
AAATTGGGAACTAATCGCTTTTTACAACCAATTTCTTCTAATAGACTTTCGAGTTCTTGATTAGGATTGTACTTAGAATTCATCGTGCTAAATGCAGCAATAGTATCCGCATCATATAAAGTCGCTGTAATGTCATGCCCTTCTGAATCATATTGAACAATACTAACTCCTCTTGCGATAAGTTCTCGGCTCAAGAATTCGTCCTTAGCATTTATAGCTTCGATCATGACTTTATTACGATTCAAAGAATCCATATCGATAATCGGTAAGCTATCAAGCACCTTAATGATGTATCTTCCGTCTAAATTACCAATATAACGTTTAATTTCATCGATAAGGACATCTTGAGCTGCTTGATATCTTGTAACTTTATCATATCTATTAGTTTCACGATTAAAGCGATTAGGTAATACTTCGTCAGGATTCGTTATTTGACTGCGAGATGTTATAAAACAACGATTCAAATGTTTTAAAATCAAAGCATAGAGCTTTTCGCCATCTTCACTTTCATATTCGACACTTTGGGCATATTCAATCTTCGGGAACTCGTAATTACGTCCAATGGCGAAATTGGAAAAATGACGATAAGTATTCCATAGATGCTCCCAAGGATTAGATATATATTTTTTGCCATATGTGTCCTCTAAGGTACTGATACTATTGCAAAAATAACCATCATCCATTTTTAAACCACGTTTTGTTAAAATATCGAGCAAGTCATTATAAATGATTTGTGAATATCCCGGTGAAATTTGACGCCTAACAGCTTCACGAACCTTCTCACTATTTATTACTTCATCATTAGAGATATCGATTATTCTTTTGACAAATGCCTTTTTCTCGGTTTCGATTTCCTCAGGATCATGAACAAGTCTTTTTGCTTCGCGATTATAAATATCTAAGTACGCCTCAAAACCATATTCTTTAAGACGCATTATTGCATAACTTAAAGCACTACTTCCATCTTTTGAATTGATATAATTAGGATTAACTCCCAATTCGAGCAATTCATCTAAGGTGCTTAGATCTTCCAAAAATCTTTTTGACATATAATACATAATAAGATTCTCACCTAAATCATTAGTACAATTAATGTCATAACCTAAAGCGGCGAGTTCTTTTAAACGTGATAAGTCGACGTAGATGATATCTGTAATAGTTTTCAACTCAGAAGAAGAAAGCTTCTTGCTAAAAGCAATAATTGTATCTCGATACTCATTATATTGATGATCATTAAATACGAAGCTTCTAAATAGCATTTTTAACATGTATATAATATTCTGATGATGATTCTTAGAATCGATGATAGCTGAATACTTTTCACACATCAAAAACCACTCATTAGCATTTTTATCAAAGAATCTATAGTATGGTTTATAATAGTCATTAATTTCAAGCTGTCCTGGCTGATGAATATAGCTGATTATTTTCTTAAAGTTTAAATTAGCCTTATGTTTCTTAGCTTCTTCGAAGAAATAGCGTGTTGCATCAAAATCATCAGATTTAATAGCAAAACATATTAAATCCGTATAATCAATTTCTTCATTACTAAACTTTGCGCCATTTTCATATAGATAACGAACAATCTTCATACGTTTTTTTATTTCCGATTCATAATCCATATCATCTTTTATGAACATAGGCGGTATATTGCCTCGATAAAGGATAGAAGTTATCCCAGAATTAATGGCATATTCGAGAGGAGAACCATCATAAGCATAGTATTCGTATTTCCCCCAATTTCTTCCAAATGGATGGTCTAAATTCTTATCTTTTTCATCTTTCAGATCTTGCTTAAAAAAATCAATTTGTAATCCATAATCGATTCTATGCAATCTAGCACCATTTTTATTGAGATATATAATCATCTGTAAATCATTGTTGTCGATTGCTATCTTTATAGGAGTTTTAAAGGTGTCGATATTCTTATCTCGATCGGCTTGAAAGCATTGATAATTCACATCAGCTCCAGCAGCGATAAACTGTTTAACAATAGCGCTATCTTGTGTATTAATTGCAAAACGAAAGAGCGAATTGATATCTTTAACAGTTGGTAAAAATAATTTGATTAATTCGATATCTTGAGTGGCACATATTTCACGCATGGGACTGATGGCATCGTCTAAAAATTTCTTACCTCGCGGATCTTCGCGATATCGCGGATAAAGATCACATAATGATTCAACCTCGATTATGTGACGACCTCTCTTATTTTTAATAAAAACCATAACTTTTTTACCATCTTTATAGTTATCTGTTAGCAATTTGCAATAATCATAACGATATTTCGGATCTTTAATATAAGTGATGATACGTTGAATAGTAAATAATGAAGGATAGACACCAAGACACAACAACGCTTCAAATCCGGTAAAATTTTTCTTTCGTATACATTGATCAATCAAAGGAAATCCGTCAATTCCCAATTGATTCCAAGTATCATTTTCATAATCTTGATAATAAAAATCATCTTCACTATATTTATATAAATTTACTAAATAGACCTTTTCATCAGTATTCCATTCTTCACTAAAGATTATATCTTCTAAACTAATCTTCGCACGCTTTTC
>CALVQL010000087.1 GCA_944358235.1 uncultured Bacilli bacterium | reverse complement strand
GGTTTAATTGTAATCGATTATTTGCAGTTAATTAGTGGAGGCCCTGGTTATGGTAATAATCGTCAACAAGAAGTTTCTGATATTTCGCGTAGTCTTAAGACTATGGCTATGGAATTGGGTGTCCCAGTAATTGCTTTAGCTCAATTATCACGTAGTGTCGAAGGGCGTGAAAATAAGCGTCCGATTATGAGTGACCTTCGTGAATCAGGTTCTATTGAACAAGATGCTGATATTGTAACATTTTTGTACCGTGATGATTATTATAATAAAACGACAATTGAAGAAAACAATGTTTCGTTATCAGAATTGATAATTGGTAAACACCGTAATGGAGCAACCGGAACGATAGAATTGTTATTTGAAAAAAATATAAGTAATTTTAGAAATTATATAAAGAATGTTCAAGAAAATTAGGTGGTGAATTATATTGGGAAAAGTTTTAGGTTTTTTTATGACCTGTTTACTTTCGTTTATTCTCTTTTTTGTTGGAATGGATAATCGCGTTGCAGGAACACCAATAGAAGTCTATCAAGTTTATTTGGATGGAGAAAAAATTGGCCTTATTACTAGTAAAGATGAGCTTTTAGAAATGATCGACCGTGAACAGTCATCTATAAAAGAAGAATATGGTGTAGATAATGTCTATCCGCCAGATGGCTTAGATATTCAAAAAGTTTATACATATAACGATGATATAAGTGATGTTGCAACAATATATAATAGTATTAAAGATATAGAACCTTTTACTATTGAAGGTTATACGGTAACAATAACTTATACAGAACAGGAAATAATAAATGATATTGAGATTTCTGATCCTGCGGAACCATTAAAAATATATTTGTTAGATAGAGATATAATTGAAGAAGCTCTTTATAATACTGCAACGGCTTTTATTGGTACTGAAGAGTTGACTAGCTATGAAGAGGGGACTCAAGTAGAAATAACAGAAACAGGCGAGATTATTACCTCGGTCTATTTTGAGGAAACGATAACGATTAAACAAAGTTCTGTTTCTACAGAGGAGTATATTTTTAACGATGTTGAGGAATTATCCCGCTATTTATTATTTGGAACTCTTGAAGCGCAGGAGACGTATATAACTAAAGCTGGCGAAAATCTTGAAGCAATTGCTGATGCTAACAGTTTGAATATTGAAGAGTTGTTGATTGCAAATCCACAGTATCCTAGTGCTGATGTCTTGTTAGTTGAGGGAGAAGAAATTAATGTCGGATTGATTGATCCCTTGGTTAGTGTCGTATATCGTAAGACTGTCGTTGATGATATAAATGTTAATTATAAGACTGAGTATGTCGAAGATTCGTCGAAGTATACAGATTATCGTGAGACAACGACAGAAGGACAAAATGGTGTGACACGAATTACTCAGAATATTAAATATGTTAATGGCGAAATTCAATCTCTTACTATTGATAAACGTGAAGAAATCGTTCCAGTTGTCAATGAAGTAATAACTCGCGGTACTAAAGTATTAGGCGGAGGATATTACTATTATGAAAACGAACAAGGAAATTCCGAGTGGAGTTGGCCGACGATAAGCCCATTTGTAATAACTTCGCGTTTTAAATGGCGTTGGGGAAGACAGCATAATGGTATTGATATTGCTGGTTGTGGATATGGATCTCCTATTTATGCTGTGAAAGAGGGAACGGTTTATCGTGTCAATACTAATAGAAATCTAAATGAAGGACTTTCTATATATATCGATCATGGTAATGGATATGTTACGGTTTATATGCATCTTTCAAAAATTTTGGTGAAAGAGGGACAGTACGTTG
This sequence comes from uncultured Bacilli bacterium, assembly GCA_944358235.1. Lineage (GTDB taxonomy): Bacteria > Bacillota_I > Bacilli_A > RF39 > UBA660 > CAG-582. Next base: position 821 of record CALVQL010000087.1, on the reverse strand, counting down.
ATCGTGAAGAAAAAATTGGGTTAATGGGAGATAGTGGATTTGTAACAGGAACACATCTTCATTTAGGAGTTTATCAGGGAAGACCTTACGAAGGAGGAGTCGTACTAGACCCTTGCGACTCGATATTCTCATGTTAGTCTCCGTACTTGCCAGTGGTTCGGAAGGTAACTGTACTCTTATAAAAACTAAAAATAAAAATATTTTGATTGATTTGGGCATGAATAATAAATATATCGTTTCCAAACTAGCTGAGTTGGATATTAAAGCTTCAGAAATAGATTATGTTTTTATTACTCATACTCATTCAGATCATACGGGTGCTATGAAACAGTTTTTTAAGAAAAATCAACCACTGGTTTTTTTGGACGAGAAAATGCTTCCAGAGTTAGATTTTTTACAAGATTATCCAAATTTATGTTTTGATGATAAAAATTTGCATCTCGATAATATAATGGTAGATATTTTTCGGACAAGTCATGATGCTCCAGGAAGTCGTGGTTATATTTTTAAAGAGGATAATGTTTCGGTTGTATATGTTACAGATACAGGTTATATAAATCACAAGTTATTTGAAAAGCTTGCAAATCATTCTTTGTATATCTTTGAAAGTAATCATGATATTGAATTGCTTATGCACGGGAAATATCCTTCTTGGTTAAAGGCGCGTATTCGAAGTGATAAAGGGCATCTTTCTAACAATCAATGTGCATTTTATCTAAGCAAACTTATTGGTCCTAATACTCAAGAAGTAATTTTGGCGCATCTTTCTAAAGAGAACAATTCTCCAGAACTTGCTTTGGAAACGGTCAGAGAAGGTTTAA
>CALVQL010000086.1 GCA_944358235.1 uncultured Bacilli bacterium | reverse complement strand
AAAATAATTGGAACTCCTGTATTATTCATATTACCTCCAACAATATATATTTTATATTACCAATTTATTCCCGTCAATAAATTTTCATTTAGCCTATAAGTATCTCTTGTTAGCAAAAAAGGTTACAAGAGTTTTGTACTACTTCTAAATACGATTCTGATCCATGTCCACCAGACTTCCAACATTTTATTCGTGAGCCTTCGACAAGAATACTACCACCATCGTAATAGCGATCTTCAAAGAGATTGATGGTCTTCTCTTCTATAGAGGCAGCAAGGGTTATTACTTTAAACGTAACTACCATTAATTAGAACAACTATCAAAAAAAACATGATAACAATTTTTAGATTTTGAATAAGAATCGTGCGAATAAAATACTCTTTCATACGACCATACGAAGTATTCTTTAAACTGAATTTGCAACTTCAAATTTGTTCGAGAATCATCGATTTTGCTAACCACAATTTTCTTTATAAAATGTCTGACATAGGTATCAACACTTTTATTGTCTAATAATTCTTTAATTATCGGAATGATATTCGAAGTATTTTGGGAAAGAGATAAATATTCTTCTAACTCTTTCGTCAAATCATCTTTTTTAGATAAAAATTCATCGTCATCGATGATATCTTTTAAGCGAAGATCAAGTAACTTAGCAAGTTGTTCTCTTATACTCTTTATATTTTCTTCATATTTAAGCGATATATCATAATATTTAGATAATTCCTGAGTTAAAGATTCCTTATCTTTAAATAATTCATCGAAGAGACTATTAAAGATATAATTGAGATCTACTTCCGAAATAAGCGGGCTTTTACACACTGAAAGATGATATTTTACATATTCACTACAGGCCCATTTTACTGTCGTACTTCTCTTTGTTCCTTTAAGGCGATTATAAGCTGCTAAATGTTCTGAACATATTATAAGACCACTATACGGGTATTTATTGGATTTTTTACCTGTTAAATTACTGCTACGCTCTTTTAAAATAGCATTAGCTCGCTCCCACAATTCTTCAGAAACTATGGCCGGGATATTTTCATCACGATATATTATCTGTTCGGATAGAGGAATTTTTATGCGTCTCTTACTCCGATAATCACTAATTTCTGTCGTATGTCCACAATAATATCCTTTATACTTAGGATTACTTATAATATGTCGTAAAGTTGCTTTATCATATATATTACCTTTAGAATTTAGAATATTTTTTTTAGCTAAAACTAATCCTAGCTTATTAAGTCCATATTTTCCTGTGGCATAAAGATTAAAGATTTCTCTTACGACTTTACTTTCCTCTAAATCGATTTTCAAAGAAGCCTTATCTTTAGTATATCCTAAAATTTTAGAAGATCCCAAAACGCGGCCACGACGAATAGCATTTTGTTGTCCCCATTTAATTCGAAGAGAAAGTCTTTTAACCTCTTCTTGTGCAACGCTTCCCATCATATTCAGAATGAATTCCGAATTAACATCATAGGTGTTTATGCCATTAGTTTGAAAGAAAACTCCAACATCATTATTCATGAGTTCTTGTGTGTATTTAATACTATCCGATAAACTACGCGAAAAACGCGATACCTCTTTGGTAATTATAAGATCGAACTTTTTATTCTTAGCATCTTTAATCATCCTTAAAAAATTGTGACGATTTTTAACACTTGATCCACTTATTCCCTCATCGATATAACCGGGCACATATTCCCATTGCTTATTACTTTTTATATAATTTTCAAAATACGAAATTTGATTTTCTAAGGAATTAAGTTGATCTAAAGAATCAGTAGAAACACGAGCATAAAAGGTAACTCTTAAGGGAATATCGACAATACTTTTGCCTTGTGATAATAAAGAACGAACTTTATAAAACGATAACCTACTCACCTTTTACCCTCTTTATTTTTGTATATAAAATATCGTTTACTTTTGCAAATACTTCTTCAGAAATATACTTTCTTTTTAATAACTCTTCATTAATCAATAAAAACAACTCATATTTTATATGCTCCATAATTCCTCCTACTAAGAACTATGAAAACTAATTGATAAAAATTACGACCAATTAAATTTTTATCGTTTTATATAAGATGAATAAGTTAATCAAACTTCCAATACATAGAAACGCAATATTATAAAATGGCAGCGTAATAACATTTTGAAATATCTCGAAAACAATCGTTACTAGAAGTCGTGGTAACGTCATGATATTACTCGTCATAAATATCTTATAACTAATTAACGTTATGAAATAACAAAGCAATAGTTGCAATAAAAAACTTAATATAAAATTCAGATGATCTTTATTGCGATATCCTAATTTATTATATAAAACAAGTGGTGATACACTCATCTTGAGGACATAAATAGCAAAAATAAATATTATTACTATTAAAATCGATATAACAGAAAATGTTACAACATCAATTCCAAGCATAACTTTCTCATTTAGCTTAGATTCAATAATATCATCGGTATAGTCATTACTACTTATAAAAGTAGCAGAATCTTTATCACTACTTTTAGTTTCATTATATAAATGCGACTCTACTCCATCTGTTTTAGTAATAGCATAACTATTATAAATATTTAACAGAAATAAAATTGAAAGCAAAATAAATACGATTATTGCATTCATATTTTTCAAGAAATAACGTTGC
>CALVQL010000085.1 GCA_944358235.1 uncultured Bacilli bacterium | reverse complement strand
AAAAGTGATTTTGAAAAAATAGAGATGATGCGTGAATTAGAAATACCACTTGCTCATGGTGGTAGAGTATTTGCCGATAATCGTATTCATTTTTATCCTTTTACTTATTTGAAAAAGAATCCCGTTTCTTCTTCTATGGAGTTAGCAGAAATCTGTGATAAAGTTTTTATACATGAACTTTTACATTTTTTTATTCGCCCACAAGTTAAGGCGGATAGTATATACAGTAATTTAGAAGATATTAGCTCGTTCACTACTGAAGGACTGGTCGATATGTGTACTCGTGACCTCATAAGAAAGTATCAATTTATTTCTAATTATGATTCGGAATATGGTTCTAATGTCATCGTTATGCGAGAAGCTTTATCTCATATCGCTGACTATGATGAACGAATGAAACTGGTTTTTAATGGCTCAATGGCCGATATTTGTCACTATACATCGACGCCTTCATATGATACTTATCAAGAACTTTTTCAGGCTCGAGGAAAATCTACTGAATTTGATGCTGTTATATCGGATATTGCACATATCTGCTTTGGTAATTCAAAGCATCGCGAGAGTGTTCGAAGATATCTTTATGACACTGCGGCAAATTATCCGGATAAAGAAGCATCTTTAAATAGTATAGATGCGGAAGCCCAAAGGCGCTTTAGTGATAAATATCCCGAAATAAATGCCCGTATTAATTCTTATAGGAGAAAAAACGAACGTATTCCATTTGCTAAAAGGAAAGATGCGGAAATCGAAATAGCTCAAAATATCCGCGTGAAAAATAATGTTATTGCTCAACAACAAGATTTAAATAAATCAAAAAGTATTACCAAAAAAAGTGGTCTTATTAATGTCATAACTATTGCATTACTGATTAGCTTTGTCGTGGGAATGATTAGTATGATTGTATATTTTACGTTGAAATGAGGTTGAGTGTATGAATGATGAAATAAATGTTGCCAACGAAATATTGGAGATATACATCGAAAAGCAGAGTTATGATGAAAAGTATACTAATTTAATGTTCGACTTTACTACGCATGCCGCTGATCTTGTCGAGTTATCCGCAGGTATTTACCAAATTGAGCACTCTATAAGATTAAACCAGATATCTTTAAAAGATTATATTTTGAACTCTGATATTTGCCTAAAACTAGCTGCTTTGAAGAATACTGAGGACGATAAGATAAATATGGAAATGATTCGTATGAAAAACATCATAAAAGATATCGTCGATATATATCAAAAAGAAAAGAGAGAATATCAAGAACTGTATAACACTTTACTAAATCAATTGAAATCTAATTATTTAAATACAAATCGTATTGATGAGAAGATTTATAATTATGGTGTTCAAATATTAAATGATATATTCAATTATTATTTGGATGGAAATAAAGATCTTATTTTAGAAGAGTTAGGAGGAAAATCATGAATAATCAAGATTTTAATACTGAAGAGTTTTTGCCGATGAATCCGGAATTCAACGAAGAAATGACTGTTCCAATGGAAGTAGTAGAAAAAAATCCCCAACGTTTTATTATTCAAGAATGTATACCAGCTTGTCAAGAATTGTGGCGTAAAAATATTTATACTTTTATGGCAAGTAACTATTTGGATACAAGTGAATGTTGGATTGAAGTAGATGAAGATGCTTTGTCAGATGAGAATCGCGAAGTATATGATGCTCTAGAGGGCGAAGATATCATAAAATTTTCGTTTCACTCTGGATGTTTAAATTTCGGCGTAAGACACATCGGTAAATTAGGGCAAGAACATCTGTTAGAATTAGCTCAAAAATTTAAGATGCAGGATGTTCAACAACATCTGGCGTATATAACTTTAGAAGAGTTTTTGATCAGATGCGGTTGTTTCGATGAGATTCCTAATCCCGACTATGTTCCGATGAGCGATCCTTTGGATATGGATCTTCCTATTGATGAAGTTGCTAGCTATTATTTTCGTTATAATGAGTGGTGTCATTCTATTAAAAGTCAGAAAACTATTAAAATTTTCTCTAAAGATAAAGTTATAAAACCAATCGAGGAATATCTAAATGGAACAGATTTCATTTATGAAGATGGAAGAGTATATCTAGGTGAGTATCACTATCAAAAGCATTTGAATTATATTGCTAGTCTTGAAAATAATAATTCAGCACCAAAGATGGCATTAGGAGAAAAAATATGAAAATGCAAATAAGCGAATTACTAAACGAATATTTGAAATTATTTCCATCGGAAGCATCACGTCAAGCTCGATTAACAGAATTTCTAAAAGAAAATAATGACTCTTCGATAATTGACTGGAATAATTTCTCAGGACATATCGTTGCAAGTGGATTTATCTATGCTAAAAGGGAGAATAAATTCCTCGTTTTATATCATAAAGATATGAAAAGCTTTTCTTATCCGGGAGGACATATGGATAATTCTGATGATACTCCCTTAATAACTGCTAGAAGAGAAGTTAAAGAAGAAACTGGACTTTACGATTTAAAATTGCTGAACATAGCAGATAACGATTTAATACCTATCGATATTGACACTCACATCATTCCATATAATGAACGTTTAAATATCCCTGAACATTATCATTTTGACTTTCGATATCTCTTTTATATTGACACTATTTGTGATATAAAAATCGACTCTGATGAGCACTCTTGTTATAAGTGGATCGATATTCAATCGTTCTTGGAATATCTGAATAATACGTTTGTAAG
>CALVQL010000084.1 GCA_944358235.1 uncultured Bacilli bacterium | reverse complement strand
TTATACTGATGTATTAGATAAAGGAAAATTCATGGATGTTCATGATATTGATATTTTAATAGATGATGACATTAATAATTGTAAAAGTGCCATTGCACATGGAAAAAAAGCCATATTATTTAATAAAAATAAAGATTACGAGGGAATTCAAGTTGATAATTGGTATGATATTCCAGAAAACTTGAATTTTTAGATTGGGGAGTATTATGGAGAAGTTAGATATATTATATGTTGCAAATCACGATTATGTAGATATTATGTTGGGATCGATATATTCCGTTTTAAAAAATTCTAATATTCCCAATATTACTTTTCATATAATTTCTTCCGGTTTTACAAGTGATGATTATTCGAAAATCGAAGTATTCTTCGAAAAATTCGATAATGCAACTGTAAATTCTTATTCTATCGATAATTTTGATATTGAAAGATATGGCCTTCCAGCATGGCGTGGCAATCAGATTGCTAATTCTCTTTTGTTTTTTCAGGAGATAATGGGGTATTCTTTAGATTATATAAATCAAATGTTATATTTAGATGCTGATACAATCGTCGTCGATGATTTAAATGGTTTGAGTGAATATGTGGGAATGTTAAATGCTGTTCGTGATGGTTGTTTACGTACATATTATAATCGTTTAGGTTTATCTAATTACTATAATTCAGGTGTATTGTTGATTAACATGGGGGAATGGATTGATAACTCATGTCAAGAAAGAATTATCGACTTTATTGCGTCTTTAGTACATAAAAATATTAATATTAGATATCCAGATCAAGATGTTATAAATTGTGTCTTTGATGGGGAGATAGATGAACTTCCGGTTAATTATAATATGGCTCCAAATATGTTTGCATTTTCTCAAAGAGAATTAAAACAATATTACAGTTTAAATAAAGTAAATATTAGTCATGATGAAGTTTTAGAAGCTAAAAAAGAACCAATTATTTTGCATGCTTTAGGTTTTGCGGGGATAAAACCCTGGTCGAAAAATCATGTAAATCCTTATAATGAGGAATTCTTAAAATATATCAGAGCTGTAAATCCGAATTTTGAATTGCAGGAATTATCTTTGATAAAGAAAATATTAGCGTCAAGTCCTAGTCTTTTTCATAAAGCGGTCTTGATAAAAAATTCTTTACCTCCAGAATTAGAAGATAAAGTACGAAATTTATCATTAAAATTACATCAAAAGTGATAGATGACAATATCCTGATATATAGTATATAATATATATGGGATGAGTTTTATGAGTAGAAAATTAAAAATAATTTTAAGTATCGTTGTGGGAATATTGGTGATTTCTATATGTATATTTTGGTTATTGCTTGGTTGTAGGCAAAAGACAGAAAGTATAGAAAAGTTGCGTATAATACCGCAATTGACCATTGAATTAGGTAGTGATTTGCCAGAAGTAAGTTCTTTTGTCTCTGGTCATTATGATGAGGCACAAGTTGATATTTTACATGAAGGTGAAAAAATAACTGATGTTACGGATTTGAGTATTGGTTCTTATGATGTACTTTTAGTTATCGATGGAAGTGATTATCTTTCAAAATTGGATGTCGTTGATACTAAAGGACCGAATTTGGTATTGAAAGATTTGGAAATCAATATAGGCGCGACTTATGATATCAATGCTTTTATCGATAGTTGTAGCGATTTAGATGGAGTTCCTTGTTCTTTGGTTTATAAAGATTCTTCGATGGGGACTTTTAAAGATATTGGTGAATATCAAATTGAAATTATAGCTAAAGATTCATCTGAGAATGAAACTATAGAAATGACTTCCCTTAAAATAGTTGATGCTACAGATGAAACTACTACTGTTGCATCAGAAAATAATTCGAGTAATAAAACTACGAAAAAGACGACTAGTAAGAATAGAGTTGTCGATACGATAAAAGAAGTTGATGAGGATATTTCTTATAAATACGGTGCTAAAATAGTAAAAAAGACGACGACAACTTATGATATTTATGCGGATGGTTCTAAGAAAAAAGTAAAAACTGATACGGATACGAGTTACGATTATTCGACTTTCAATGCGACAACTGATGATTTAAAACCGGAGGCAGAGTCATTATCTAAAAGTAATAGTGCAAAATATAAAGAAGTTTTGGGATATGTTAATCAATATCGTTCGGAGGCTGGAGTTGGTTCTTTGAGTCTGGATGATGATTTAAATACTGCAGCGACAATTCGTGCACTTGAAATGGCTTGGACTCGTACAATGAGTCACTATCGACCGGATGGTAGAGATTGTTTTACGGTTTTAAGGGATCTCAATATAACTACTTATTCGGCAGCTGAAAATATTGCTATGGGTTATAGTACACCAAAGAAAGTTTCAGAAGGTTGGAAAGACTCTCGTGGACATTATGCCAATATGGTTAATAGTGGATTTACAAAAATAGGAATCGGTTATGCCAATGTAAATGGACATCATTATTGGGTGCAGTTATTTTCTGGTTAATTGTAAAGCTCGAGTAATGTTTACTCGAGTTTATTTTTATTTTGTTGGGAATGATATATAATAATAGTGGTGATAATTTTGAATGATGCATATAAGAAGAGTATAGAAGAAATACTAAAAGAATATCAAACTTCTTTAGAGGGTTTAACCGAGGAAGAAGCAAATCGTCGTATTAAATTATTCGGGGAAAATGTCTTGGTTGAAAAGAAGAAAAAAAGTAAATTTATGATCTTCTTAGATCAGTTTAAGAATGTCATGATAATTTTATTACTCATTGTTGGGCTTATGTC
>CALVQL010000083.1 GCA_944358235.1 uncultured Bacilli bacterium | reverse complement strand
ATACCATATAAACTCTTACAGCATCATATTATCACACATTAAACCTTATCAAAATAGCTTTCATTTAACTTTCACACTTTTATAAAAGTTTTTTTTCAAAAAAATGAAAAGATAATATTATCTTTTCATACTATAACGTGTATTAGTTATTCTTTCATATCCTACCCTCTTTGCCGTATGAACACTACCTGTATTCTTTTCGACAATCGAAAGATTTAAAGCATCTATTTCCGGATAAGTCGTAAATAAATATTCACTAAATTCTTGTAACAATAACGATGCCAAATACTGTTTGCGATACTCTGGCAATATTCCATAACTGATGTAATATTCGCGATTTATATATGAAAGTGTAATAATTCCAATTGGATAATCATTATAAAAAGCTACATATGCCAAATTTAGGGGATTATCTTCACTACGGCGTTTTACTGCATCCATTTTCCCCTTGACATCATAAAGATAGTTGCGAGCATCAATATCATTTGAAAGCTCCATTATCGTACATTTATGATTATAATCAAACTCATCATAATCCTCTAAGACAAAATTATCTAAATATACTTTATCCAAATCGATCACCAAACTTATTATACCAGAAAAAAAGATATCATTCACTATCGATTAGCTTAATGATATCCTCACACATCTTATTTATTTTATCTTCGTATTTCAAGACATCTCCAAAATTTAAACACTCATCAAATTGCGAAGAATAGACGAGACTCATCCCCGCACTGGATGCAAAACTACCTAAAGAAGTAAGAGCACCATCGGTCGAATATTCTGTTCTCTTTTTCGATCCAACGATAATAGCAATCATCTTCTTACCCTTCATTTGACGGGTACTAAATAGCGGATTCAAACGATCCATGAAGATCTTTAAATCTCCCGATAATAAATCCCAACGCACTGGCGTAATAAATACAATATAATCACTGCTGGTAACTTTCTCAATATTAGCAACCATATCATCTTTAAAGTCACAAACTCCATTACGATCACAATCCATACATCCGGTACATAGATAAATCTTCTGATTTCCAGGGATTATGATATCATTTGCAATTCTCGCATTCTCCAAAGAAGTCTTTAACTTATTTGCAAGAACAAAACTATTCCCTTCTCTACGTGATCCGACAACAATTAACACTTTCATATAATCACCAGTCATAGTTTGTGATAATTAGAAGAATATATACGACTATTAAAGCTCGACTTCTAAAGCATTCTTGATGACATCATCCATGTCGTAATAGCGATACTCTGCTAATCTTCCTCCAAATATGACATTACTTTCCTCTTTAGCTAATGCACGATACTTATCTGCTAAGGAATTATTAGTATCATCATTCACCGTATAATATGCCTCATCCCCCTTTTTCCAAGGCATCGGATATTCATAAGTAATAACTGTCTTGTCAGTATTAGCAAACTCGAAATGTTTATGTTCGATAACACGCGTATAGGGAACTTCACTACCAGTATAATTAACGACTGCATTTCCTTGATAATTTGGTGTATCCAAAATTTTAGTATCGAATTTCAAAGAACGATACTCTAATACTCCAAACTTATAATCGAAATATTCATCTAGCATACCCGTATAGATGATTTTTTTTGCGATACTCTGATAATATTTGCGATCATCGAAAAAATTCGTATTGAGTCTAATTTCTGCTCCTTCGAGCATACGTTCAACCATTTTGGTATATCCACCCATTGGAATACCCTGATAACGATCAGAAAAATAATTATTATCAAAAGTATAACGTACTGGAAGACGACGAATGATAAATGCTGGCAAATCCTTACATTCTCTTCCCCACTGTTTTTCCGTATAACCTTTTACTAACTTTTCATAAATAGTTCTACCAACTAAACTTATCGCTTGCGTTTCTAGATTATTTATTTCCTTATCTTTAACCTCAGCTCTTTCACTTTCAATACGTTTCATCGCATCATCTGGCGTTAAGACCTCTGGCCATATCTTACTAAAAGTATTCATATTAAATGGCATGTTATATAATTCATCGCCAATACGTGCAATCGGACTATTGGTAAAGCGATTGAACTCTACAAATTGATTGACATACTTCCAGACCTCTTCATAATCCGTATGAAATATATGTGCACCATATTTATGAACATTTATTCCCTCAATCTCTTCTGTATAGACATTTCCTCCAATATGATCACGTCTTTCAATAACCAAAACCTTCTTACCCATAGAAACTGCTCTATTAGCAATAACTGCGCCATATAGACCAGCTCCAACAATTAAATAATCATACATATTCTTCACCTAACTAAAGTATAACAAAAAAAGTCTTTATTCTTAAAGACTTTCTAAAATTTCATTTATTTTTTCAGTTGCTTTTTTTAAATCATCTTCATAAGGAATCATAACATAGCGATTATTATTAGGAGCAGTAAAAGTATGACGCATAGCTCCACTACCATCAACTGATTGTGTTTCAATTATCCATTCACTCATATCTGAAAGTTGCATTTTAATATAAGAAGTAATTATATCCGAAGGAATATTTGTAACATAAAGGTTAGATAAAGCATTCAAAAGTTCATCATATCGTAACAATGTTGATTTATCGCTAATAATTTTATTAATAATTGCCGTTAAAACTTGTTGTTGATTTAAAATACGATGGCGGTCGCCACTAGAATATGCATGACGCTCTCGAGCATAGGATAAAGCTTCGGCTCCATCAAAATGATTCCATCCTTCGACTACTTCAGTACTCTTCGCTCCACCATCACTACAATA
>CALVQL010000082.1 GCA_944358235.1 uncultured Bacilli bacterium | reverse complement strand
AACGAAGAAATATCTGCTCGCCAAGGTATTTCTTTGGTCATTTTAAGCCACTTTGCGTGTATACCTACCATTGAGTCAATAACACGAAGAAATGCCTCATACGAGTGAATTAAACCATGTCTTCCAGTTAATAAATATCCTTCTAAAGCCCCTTCAGCAAAATGTTCTGAAAGATAAGAGTCAAGCACTCTACCATATGGTGCTAAAAATTCGTCCTTATCAGTAGTTTTTAATATCCACTGACGATTTGTAGCTTCAAACATATGGTTTAATCGATTACTCATCGCTTCATCAGGACTAAAAATGCGGAAATTATGATTATCTTCATTCATCTTTATCACATCACGGAGATAATTACCTAATTCGTACATGTCTTTTGCAATTATAGAACCGTGATTAGCAGTTAGCATATATTCTTTAATATTAGGGGTTTTTAATTCTTTTAAAAGCTTTCCACCATTAACAATAGGATTTGCACTCATTCGCTGATCTCCCTTTGGCAAAAAACTAGTTATAGAATCTAAAACATGGCCATTTTCATCAAATATCTTTTCTGGATGATAACTATTGAGCCATTCTCTTAACTTTTCAATATTTTCAGGACAAGTCTCATCAATCGTGAGTGGTACTTGGTGCGCTTTAAAACTACCTTCTACTTCTTTTGGTCCAGTCCATCCTTTTGGTGTCCTCAAGACAATCATTGGCCATTTTATATTACTAAAATCATTACTATATATTGCTTTATCCTTGATACTTTTTATCTTTGTTATGACTTCATCGAGTGTCGTTGCCATCAATTCTTGCATTAAATCGATATCACTGCCTTCGACGAAATATGGTATCCATCCTAAACCACTAAAGTAGGATTTAAGATCACTTTCCAACATACGAGATAATACTGTCGGATTAGATATTTTAAAGCCGTTTAGATGAAGAATTGGTAAGACGACTCCATCTGTTAAGGGATTTATAAATTTGTTGACATGCCACGAAGTTGCTAGTGGTCCCGTTTCAGCCTCCCCATCTCCGACGATACATGCTGCTATCAAATCCGGATTATCGAGAACAGCACCAAAGCCGTGAATGAGCGAATAACCAAGTTCTCCCCCTTCATGAATACTTCCTGGAGTCTCCGGTGCAACATGACTAGAAACTCCTCCCGGGAAAGAAAACTGTTTGAATAACTTCTTAAGTCCCTCTTCGTCTTTAGTAATTGTCGGATAAATTTCAGTATATGTTCCGTCTAGATAAGCATTTGTAATGGCAGGTTGTCCCCCGTGCCCTGGTCCAACAAGATAGATCATATTCAAATTATATCGAGTTATTACACGATTTAAATGCGTAAAGATAAAATTTTGCCCAGGTATAGTTCCCCAGTGTCCTACTAATCGTGGTTTTATATCTTTAAGCGTTAACTCGCGTTTTAATAATGGATTATCGAGTAAATATAGCTGTCCAACAGCTAAATAATTAGTGGTATCAAAATAGAGATTTAACTGTTCTAATTCTTTAGGGGTCAATGTCTTCATTGCCTCACTCCTATCTATTATTAATTATACCATTAATACAGCAGTTTATAAAAAAAGATTGAGTAAATAAACTAAACTTTACTCAACCTTTTGTTCGAAAAAATATTCTTGGCTCTTGGCTTTTAATGATAAATCAGAAAAGTCTCCTTTTAAATATTGGGGATATGCTGCACAAGCAATCATCGTAGCATTATCTGTACAATATTTAAGTGGTGGTATCGATAAATCGACATTTAATTCTTCACAAAGTCGTCCAATTTCTGAACGTAAATAACCATTAGCACTTACTCCGCCAGCAACAATTAACCTTTTAATTCCCGTTTTAGAAAGTGCTAATCTCGTTTTACGAACCAATTCATCAACAGCAATTTCCTGAAATGAACTAGCAAGATCATACTTATTAAGTTCTTGTCCACGTTGTAATTCATTATGAGCAAGATTAATAACAGCACTTTTTAATCCACTATAGGAAAAATTAAGTTCTTCATTGTTCATTGGAATAGGTAATTTATATGTAGGTTTTCCCTGTTTAGCATATTTTTCAACATTCGGTCCGCCAGGATACGGTAATCCTAATACGCGAGCAACCTTATCATAACACTCACCAATCGCATCATCTAAAGTGGTTCCTAAGACTTCAAAGTCATAATCGCCCTTCATTACTACTAATTCAGTATGCCCACCACTTACTACCAAAGCTAGAAGAGGAAATTCCATCTTCTTTACTAAATTATTAGCATAGATATGTCCTGCTATGTGATGGGTAGCAATTAGCGGCTTTTTATAGACGAAAGATAATACCTTAGCAAATTCAACACCAACTAAAAGACTTCCTAAAAGCCCTGGCGCATATGTTACAGCTATCGCATCAACGTCACTTACCTGCATATTAGCTTTCTTTAAAACATCTTCTAAAACTAATGTAATGCATTCTGTATGCATGCGGGAAGCAATCTCTGGAACGACACCACCATAATGAGCATGAGTATCCATTTGTGTAGCAACAGTTGTGGCAATTTCTTCGCTTCCGTTTTTTACAATAGAAATACTCGTCTCATCACAACTCGATTCAATTCCCAAGATAATTACATCTGACATGGTATATACTCCTTTCCATAATAATTGCATCTGTATCCGTATAATAATTAGGTCTTCGGTGTATTTCTTTAAAGCCCTTCTTTTGGTATAAACCTAGTGCTCTTTGATTATCAGCTCGTACCTCAAGCATGATCTTATCGGCAGCTGATGTCTTAAATAAGTAGTCGAGCAATTGGGAAGCAATTTTATTATTTTCAAAA
>CALVQL010000081.1 GCA_944358235.1 uncultured Bacilli bacterium | reverse complement strand
AGGGTTGGGCTGTTCGCCCATTAAAGTGGCACGCGAGCTGGGTTCAGAACGTCGTGAGACAGTTCGGTCCCTATCCGCTGTGGGCGTAGGAAAATTGAGGAGAGCTGTTCCTAGTACGAGAGGACCGGAATGGACCAACCTATGGTGTATCTGTTGTAACGCCAGTTGCAGCGCAGAGTAGCTATGTTGGGAAGGGATAACCGCTGAAAGCATCTAAGCGGGAAGCCCCCTCCAAGATGAGTTTTCCCATATGTATATAGTAAGAGCCCTTGCAGACTACAAGGTTGATAGGCTAGAGGTGGAAGCGTAGTGATACGTTGAGCTGACTAGTACTAATAGCTCGAGGATTTAACCCTATATAATTTCATTTGATGAAGCATTATCTTGTTTTTAAAGGACAAAATCCTTTAGTTTGTGACGATAGCTTAGTGGACACACCTCTTCCCATCCCGAACAGAGAAGTTAAGCACTAATACGCCGACGATAGTGTAAGCGAAAATAGGTAGTTGCAAACTTTTTTTTTTGCGTTAATTTATTTTTTACAAAAGTTAGAAAAAATGCAGTTAAATTTTACTAATTTATTGCATATATAATATAAAAATGATATTCTTTAGTTAGTGAGAGGAGTTTTATAAATGATAAAAGAGAAAAATATCGCTGTATGTATAATTTTTACTATTGTCACATGTGGGATATATGGATTATTTTGGATGGTCTCAATAACTGAAGATATTGATATAATATCTAAGAATCCGAATAGAAGGAATGGCGCAATGGTTATTGTATTCTCATTGCTTACTTGTGGTATCTATTCATTTTATTGGTGGTATCAAAATGGAAAGCTATTAGAAGAAACTAATCAGCAGACTAATATAGCATCTTCTGGTAATGCTGTTTTATTCTTAATCTTATCTCTATTTGGATTGGGAATAGTCAATTATTGTCTAGCGCAATCTGATGTTAATAAATATGCTGCTGCAAATTATAATAACTAATTATTGAAGATAGAGTTAAAAACTATTATAATTATAATAGTTTTTTTGTGGGTGAATTTATGAAAAAGATTGATTGTGGTTTCATAATTGTAACTATTGTAATAATTTTTTTATACGCTATAAGTTTCTTTTTTACAGGTGAAGGTTTACCATGTATTATTCTTGAAAAAACAGGCTTATACTGCCCTGGATGCGGTATTTCACGTATGTTTATCAGTATCATTCATCTTGATTTCTATCAAGCATTTCGCTATAACCCCTTAATATTCATTCTTCTTATCGCTTGTATTTTATTTGGAATTGTGGATACTATTTTCTATATAAGAAACAAAAAGCATATCAATATTCCAAATTACATATATATAATATTATTGCTAATTATTATCGCATACGGAATAATGCGAAATATTCCGATGTTTTCATATTTAGAACCGACGGTAGTAAATTAATAGTTAAACGATAATATTAGTATTGATATAAACAAAATAATATTGCTATAATGAAATAGGTGATAGTATGGATTATAAATATACATCAAGAAGCGAAAATGATACAATGCAACTAGCTGAAAATATTGAGTCTGAGAAGTTCCCTGGAATGGTAATATGTTTAGATGGTGAATTGGGAAGTGGTAAGACCGTATTTGTCAAAGGTTTCGCTAAATCTTTGGGAATAGACGAGAATATCACAAGTCCTACTTATAATATTGTTAAGGAATATGAAAGTGGTGAATTGCCACTAAATCACATGGATGTTTATAGATTAGAAGATAGTGATGTTACTATAGGGTTTAACGACTACTTCAACGATCAGAGTATTAGCATAATTGAATGGGCTGATCTCATAAAAGATAAATTGCCAGACGAACGCTTAGACATAAAATTTAAAATAGTAGACGAAAATACGCGTGTGCTAGTTTTAAAACCTCATGGTCAAAAATATGAGGATTTAGTAAATTATGTATTGTAAAACGCCTTCTGGTGTTTTTTTTTGTACCCAAAATTGTTATAATAAATAAAGGAAGTGTTGCTATGTATACATTATTTTTAGATACGCATAATTCGGATATTGTACTTGTCTTATATTATAATGGCAAAGTTTTAGATAAGTTGATAAAAACCTCAGAACGTAATCACACAGAATTTATTATGCCGATGCTCGATGAGTTATTAAAGAAAAATAATTTAGATGTCAAAGATTTAAATGAAATACTTGTCGTCAATGGTCCGGGTTCCTTTACTGGGGTTCGTCTAGCAGTAACAATTGCTAAAACGTTAGCATATACTTTAAAAATTCCCATTAAGACTATTTCTAGTTTGTCTATGTATGCTGTAAGTAGTAATAAAGAGAAAAAACTCGTCATAATTCGCGATTTAAAAGGTGTATTTCTAGAATTGTATGATTCTAAAAACAATTCTTTAGGAGACCCAATCTATTTAAATAATTCTGACTTTTCTCAATACGTAAAAAGCCATAACTACGAAGATATTATCGTCGAAAATCCGGAAATCGACTATAATGCTGTTTATACATATTCAAAGACACAAAAAGAAGCAAACCCTCATATGGTAAATCCTCTTTATATAAAAGTGATCGAGGCCTTAAAAAATGATTAGAGAAGCCAATATAGAAGATATTTCCGCTATAAATGAAATCGGTCTAAGAATCAACACTAACTATGCGAGTATTTACAACTTATTAGATGTTCTAAATCAGAAGTATTCGAAAATATACGTCTATGAAGATGCTAATATTATCAAAGGCTTTTTACATATTGAAAATCATTATGAAATTACCGACATTATTAATATTGCGGTTTTAGAATATTTTGAAAATAATAAAATTGCTTCCCAATTGCTCGACTACTTATTTAAGACATCAGCTGCCGATAAGATCATGCTTG
>CALVQL010000080.1 GCA_944358235.1 uncultured Bacilli bacterium | reverse complement strand
GAATTTAAGATGAATTTTGATGAATTGTTTGAAAATTTTATGACAAAAGATAATGGAATTATAGATTTATCATATTGGCATATTATCGCAAAATATGATCGCGTTTTTGATAGAATTGAAAAAATTCTTCTGGTGAAAAAGGGAAATAATACTTCTGATAATAAAAAGATATATGAAAGCAATAAGATGGATAAAATCAATTATATTATCTTTTTAAGTAATAAATTGGGAATTGGTCTATCGCAACAGTCGATCGATTATTTAATTAATACACCCAACAATGATGAGTATTTGAATTATTTAATATCTAGTTATCAAGATGATATAAATCTTCAAGGTGATATCAATTATAGAAGGGAAAACGTCAAGCTTTTAGTGGCTGGTTATCACAATAATTTCGCTACCAAATATAATCAATATAGAAAAAGAACTGGCAATTGAGCTAGTTTTTGTTTGACATAAAAAAGGGAGATAGATTGCTATTTTTAGAATCGTGTGTTATAATCTAGGTACTGATGTGACCTTTATTTTTTAGAAATGGATGATGAAATGAGTAAAATAAAGCTATTCGCTTTTGGCGGCTTGAATGAAAGTGGAAAGAACACTTATGTCGTCGAAATCGATGAGAAAATATTTGTTTTAGACTGTGGCTTAAAATATGCCACAGATAGTATGTATGGTATCGATTATATCTTACCTAATTATCAGTATTTAAAAGAAAATAAGGATCGAATTGTCGGAGTCTTTTTGACACATGCTCATTTGGAAAATATGGGTGGAGTTGCTGATTTACTAAAAGAGATTCCTGATTTAAAAGTGTATTGTACTAAGTATACTCGTGAATACCTTTTATTAGAAGGATTAAATGAAAAAAATATAATTGAAATAAAGGCACATAAGAAGTTATCTTTTGGTAAAATTTCTGTATTTCCGATCAATGTATCACATTCGGTTCCGGATGCGGTTATGTACGTTATCAACACACCAGATGGTTCGATTTGTTATACGGGAGACTTTTTGATTGATCCCACGATGTCAGGAGCATATGCGATGGACTTGGGGAAAATTGCTTATATTGGAAAACAGGGCGTGTTATGTCTTTTAAGTGAATCGAGTTTTTCGGAGCATTTTGGACATACTAGTCCGATGCATCGTTTGACGAATTGGTTTAAAGATACGATTAATCATGCTGATGGAAGAATTATAATATCGACTTTGCCAGTTCATTTGCATACGATTCAAGAAATTTTTGATGCGTCTTTGAACATGCATCGAAAAGTAGTAATTATGGGTAAAAAATTGCAGAACATCGTTAATATGGCGATTAAGAACAATTATTTAAATATCGGACCTGGTCTTATTGGTGATTTGAGTGATATCGATTCTGATAAATCGATACTTCTCGTATGTGATGATCGAGAAAAGCCCTATGCAACAGTTGATCGTATCGTCAATGGTAATGATAAATTTATAAAACTTAAAGAAACGGATACGATTGTATTTGCTGAACCGAAGTATGATTCGTGTGAAAAGCTATTGGTAAGAATACAAAACGAAATTGCTATGCAAGGAGCTACGAGCATTACTATACCTAAAGATAAGACGATTCTTCATCATGCTAGTAGTGAAGATTTGATGATTATGCTCAATCTTCTTAAACCGAAATATTATATGCCGGTTAAGGGGGAGTATCGTTTAATGGTTAATAATGCTAATTTGGCTTCATCATTGGGAATGGATGCTGCCAATATATTATTAAAGCAAAACGGTGATATTGTCGAATTTGTCGATGGTGAGTTGCAAGACAATTTTAATAGGATGGCTGTCGATGATATTTTGATCGATGGTAAATCGAGTGATGATGTTGGAGAATTAGTTATCAAGGATCGTGAGATGCTTGGTGAAAATGGAATTATGTTGATATCTGCTACTCTTGATCGTCAAAGTAAGAAGATTCTAGTCGGACCAGAAGTTACGACTAGGGGCTTCATATATGTCAAAGATTCTTTGGAAATGATCGAAGAGATAAAACGCCTTTGCACAGGTATTATCGAAAATAATACGACTCCTAATTATGTCGATTATAATCAGATAAAAAATGAAATAAGAGAGGAATTATCGCGTTATTTCTATCACGAAACAGAGTGTAAGCCGATGATTATTGCGGTAATCCAGGAGGTATAATATGGGATATAAAATCGATTCGAATACCTTACAAGTTGGAAAAGAATTGGAAGATAAACTTGCTCAACTAGGGTTGGTTATAATAACAGATCCCGATGAAAATGAAGAAAATACTGAAGAAGACGATAAATAAGTCTTCTTTTTATTTACTATTATTCTTTATCGATGATAAAATAAGCTTAGTATTGAGGTGATACTATGACTGGATATATGGAGCTTGGAGATATCATAAAGGAATATGCCGGTAAAGAAATTACCGAGAAAGAGTTGAGAGAAATAGAATCGGATGATACTCTGCGTTTTTATATAAAAATCGGTTTTTTAAATAGAAATGCTAATGGCAGATATTTTTTTGTTACTCCTGATTTAAATATGGGAAGAGAATTGATATCGCATGCTTTTTCGGTCTTTAAGCTCTTTTCCCAAGATGTCTTAAACGATGATTATGTAGCAGCATATAAAGATCTCGTAGAAAATATGAAAAATCAATTGACGCATAATTATGATATGCATTTACGTATATACTTTACTTTGTTAAAGAAGATTTTGGGAACGGATTTTGATTTCAGTATGATTGATGATTTATATGTGTTTGCTGAAGATGCTCGAGATAAATCCTATTTTGCTTATTTTATCGATTTTTATCAAAATCTTTGGAAAGATGATCTTTATGCAGCTATGCATGCTTTAGAGAGATTTAAGGATGAAGAGTTTAAGGCAAAAGGAAAAAACTCGATTAGTGTGCAACTATTTTATAAGTTGATTAATAAAGCAATT
>CALVQL010000079.1 GCA_944358235.1 uncultured Bacilli bacterium | reverse complement strand
TCTTCTTTTATATGTTCTGGAAGATACCTTATCAATATAAGGTATCTTCCTTCATATTTCTTTCTTAAAGCACTATTATTTGTTTCGTATGGAAAATTATCATACTTATTTGGTATATCTTCTATTTTCGCCGCATATGTCTCCCAATTTTTTATCTCATAATAGGCATTACCGTTTCTGTATCCGGATCCCATATACATCCTCCTATTTTATTTTCAGCATCATATTCGCCATGTTTTTTGATTAAGAATTCTTTGTACAAATCACTGGATGGACTAATACTGTGTATTAAGTTACGTGCTCGATTTCCGCGATCCAAAGTCTTGCATCGCAATATTAGTTTTTCTTCTTCCATTCTGGCATCGATTTTACTTAAGTCACGATATACTACGTGCATTGTTAAAGGTTTGCGATAAGGATTACTATGATGGCCGTTAAGTCTAATTTTAGGATCGTTGGTTATCCCGACATATTGAACGATGTTGTCACTATCAACCAAAACATAAACATCTTTATTCTCGCGTTTCTTCTTTTTATCGTCCTTTTTTCCAAGATTCGTGTTATCAATGGTTCTACTGATGTCCTGGACAGCACCTATAGTTCCTTTTGCCAGTCCATGTCTGTATATTAGCAATGTATAATATCCTGAAAGCAAGATTCCTAGCCCAAGAACGTATTCAGCCAATGGTATAGCAAGCGGCCAGTTACCGTCATCATCTATATAAGCAATTGGGTTATTGTCGACATAGTTGTATAGATTATAGTTATTGATATTAGTAGTTGTTCCAATAATTCCATCAGGATTTAAAAATCGTTTCCATAGCGGATTATAGTAACGACTCTTTAAATAGTAAAGATTCGTCTCTGAATCATAATAGTAACTACGATAACGGAATGGATTTATATAACCAATATTTGATGTGTCAGTAATTTTTTGACCTTGGGAATCCTTTATTGAAATTAGCTCGCCCCAAGCATCATACTCATAACTAACTACGAGATTAAAAGTATCGTCATAGATTCCAATAATATCTTCAAAGAAAGTTTTCTGATAATAATATCTGTTCGAATTATACTCGAATCCGATAAGATGACCATTACTATCTCGTAAATAGTATATCATGTCATTATCTCGTTTTTCAAATATTATTAAATCGTCTTCTAAATAATAATCTATTGTGTTGTCGTTAATTTTCTTTTGGATACGATTACCATTAAAGTCATACTTGTAATTTATCGTTGTATCGCCTTTTTTATAAGACTTTAATCGTCTTCCACTAGACCATGATAATATATCATCACCGATATTAGTAGGATTTCCAATATTATCATAAGATATATTAAGCGTATCATAACTAGTTAATTGATCATGCCAATTAGAGTTATTATAAGAAAGTGAGTGATTTTCGATTAGAGAATCATCTGTCAAATTATAGGTTTTTTTAGAAGTTATATTATCATCGGAGTCATAAGTATATACTCTCTTTTCATTATTGATATAATCAATATCCGATAATAGTTGTCCTTTGTTATCGTAAGTATATTCGTGAATTGGATTCTCGTTTTTTAAAACTTTTGTAATATTATAAGCATTATCGTATTGATAACGATATATATCATTATCTATCTTTATGGTTTCTAAAGTAAAGGAGGTATTTTTACCATTAGAAAGATAATTATATTCACTAATAATATTATCATTAATCGATATCTTTCTTAAGCGTGAAAGATAATCATAGTCGTAAATTATAGAGTCTTCATCATAGGTGATAGTTGTTAATTCGTTGTCATCATCATAATTGTATGATACGTGATAATCGGCGTAGTTTTGAGTATATATTACATCACTTAAGTTAGATTTTTCATCATATTTATAGCGTATCTTAAAAGTTTTATTATATTCATAAGTATTTAAACGTGACGCATAATCATATTGACTGCGATATTCTTCATCTTCCGATTTAATATAAGCTAGATCGCCACGATTGTTATAATATATATCATAGTCTTTGCTATCGATATTGAGCTTGTTAATACGTCCTAAAGAATCATAAGAAAATGTATTAGATGTATTATTTCCATAGTTTACTTTGGTAAGGGGTCCATCGTTGTCGGCATAAGTATATGTAGCTAGAACTGTATCGTTTATTTTAGTGGATATGATATTAGAAAAATCGTCATATTCAAAAGAAAAGTTCTTTGTTCCACTAGTAATATTCGTAAGTAAACTAGAGTTATTATATGTATAATTTATGGTTTTATTATCTTTAGTAGTACTCGTCTTATTTCCTTTAGAATCATAAGTATATGTCGTGCTTATCCCTAAGGCATTAGTATAATTATTTAAAAGCCCTGTTGATGATGCATAAGAGAAAGTGCGTTCATGACCTAAAGAATCACGACGTTTTACGATAAAACGGTCATTCTCATCATAAATTGCTTCAGAGGTTACTTCATATGGATATAAAGTATCTTCAAGATAAAATTCATATTTATATGTTTCATCATTTAATTCACTTGCTATGAGGGAATTAGATGCGTTTTTCAAATATAATTCGGTATCTTTTATTTGAATATAGTATGAGCCATTACTTTGACGGATAAAATTATATAAAGTTGTATCAGCAGTTGGAATAAATTTTAAGGACGAATTAGTGTATAGCAATTTATAGCGTGAATCTATAGGACTTACTATTTCGTAATATTCTCCTTCGCTTAAAATCTTAAAAGCTTGATTAGAACATTCTTTTTCTTTAAATGTTAAACTCTTAGTATCATAATCGACATCTAAGTAATAATTACTACCCTTAAAGCGAATATTATAATCATGGTTATCACTTATTCCCTCAGGATGACGATTGGATAGTGTCATCTTAACTATCTGACCTTTACTATTATAGTCAAGAGCAGATTCGAAGCATTTTTTACTTATAGAACGTAGCTGGCGATCCGTTATCGTATTATCATATTCATAATATACGGCCTCTCCATTCGAATTAGAAATTAATTCATATTGATTGTT
>CALVQL010000078.1 GCA_944358235.1 uncultured Bacilli bacterium | reverse complement strand
ACAATAGATAAGATAACTTTAGAAGATTTAATGTTCATGATGTTGAAAGGAGAAAGATTATGAAGGGATTGATAAAAAAAGATTTGTTGATGATTAGAGGCAATATTCATGCAATAATTTTATTTCTGATTGTATTTTCGTTTATATGTTTGGATAATTCCCAAATCTTGCTTTTTATACCACTTTTCATATGTTGCATGATTTTCATATCGACGTTTAGTTATGATGATTATAATAAATGGGATGCTTATGCAGCAACACTTCCAATACAGAAAAAAGATATTGTAAAAGCCAAATATATTACTAATTTTATCATTATATTATTAGGATTAGTTTTATCCGTTGCAATTGTATTTACTTTTTATCTTATTGGACGGAATGATGATATAAAATCTTCATTCGATGTCTTGCTTGGGAGTTTGATAGGTATTGTGTTTTTTCAATCGATTTTATATCCCTTTATATATAAGTTTGGCGTTGAAAAAGGAAGAATAGGGATATTTGTATTGGTGTTCGGAATCTCGATAGTAATGGCGATGGTGGGAAGATATGTTAATTTTTCTTTTCCAGAAGGAGTGACATTATTTTTAGATAATTGGCTTTGGTTAGTAACAATTGGTTTGGTTTTATTGATGATGGGTATCTCTTATATAGTATCGAAGAAAATTTATCTGAAAAAAGAATATTAAGACTATAGTGTACGCTATAGTTTTTTTGGTGTAAAGTTGACGAAAAATATAGTATCTTATTTTTGAAGTGTGTTATTATTCTTATAGGAGGATAAAATGAAAAGTGTAGCAATTAAAGGTGTTAAAGAATTTGAAATAAAAGAAATAGATGAACCGATAATCGATCATAAACATGTCATAATCGATGTATTAAAGGCTGGTATATGTGGTTCGGATATACATAATTATGAAAGTGGAAATCCTGTTGGATTGGTAATGGGGCATGAGTTCTGTGGAATCGTCAGTGATCCAGGAGATCGAGCAGATTTAGCTATTGGTGATAAAGTTACAGCGCTTCCGATTTCTCCTTGTGGCGAGTGTGATGCTTGTCGTAGTGGTAATCATCAATATTGTGCTTCAACTTGGACGCATGCAGTTGGGTTAGCACTAGATAATCCGGGAGCATTTACAAGACGTATTGCTGTTCGTAGTGATATGGTCGTCAAAGTTGATGCGCAAGCTGATCCAAAAGCAATTGCTATGGTAGAACCGACCGCTGTTGGATTACATGCTATTCATTTAGCGGATATCAAAATTGGCGATAAAGTCTTAGTTGTCGGTGGAGGAATTATCGGTCTTGTTTCGGCGATGCTTGCAAAAAAAGAGGGTGCAAGTTCTGTCGTCGTCAGTGAGACGAATCCCAATCGCGGTAAAAAAGCCGTCGATCTTGGAGTTGCAGATGCATGGCTTGATGCTAGGGAAGAGGATTTCTTGGCTAAAGCTCAAACTATTAGTGGAAACGGTTTTGATGTCGTCATCGAATGTTGTGGTAATGCTCCAGCAGTTAGTAGTGCTATAATGGCTGCTAAAGCTGGAGGTAAAGTGATCTTAGTTGGTGTTGCGACTGCGCCAATAAGCATTCCAACTGTTGTCGCTGTCATGCGTGAAATCGAATTAAAAGGTGCGATTGCTTATACGGTTGATGAATTTAAAACTTGTGCTGAATTGATTGCTAACGGGCGATTAGATGTCTTAAAGTTTGTCGATCGTGAAATCGGGCTAGATGATGTTCAAGCTGCTTTTGATAATCTTTATAGTGGTAATAGCACAGCAGTTAAAATTATCGTTGATCCAAATAAATAAAATCTTCTATTGAAGATTTTTTTATTTGACTTGATAACACGATGTTGATATTATAATTTGGAATTGTGAGGGATATTATGGCCAAAACAAAAAAAGAGATAGAAGATTTTATAAGTAATTATTTATCTTATTCTTTTGATGATAGTGATTATGCTGTCGAAGGAATCACTCGTTATGTAGGGTTGAATAAGGAAAAAATTATTCAAGATAAAGAGACGATCATCGAGTTTTTTGTCAATAATTTATGCTTAGGTGAGAGAGATTATTCTTCGATGCTTTATGGAACTGTACTCAGGGATGATAAAGATAATGTTTGGAATAATTTAGAATCGATGGATGATCTTGAACTATTGGATGAAGTAATAGCTTTAGGAATAGCAGCTGATGTATTCATTGATAGACTTTATGATCGTTTTTATACGATGAGATTATTAGGACAAAGTGCTATTTTTCTCTTGCCAGAGATGTTTAGATTTAATTCAATTAGTGAAGAAGAAGCTTATCTTACCAGCTTTAAAAATACAGTGGCAGCTAAAGGATATATATTAAAGAATGTGGAATTATTAGATAAATACTTGGGGATTGATGAAACTAAGGAATTATACAAAGAGTTGCTCGATTATTGGTGGGTTATAACTAAAGATGCTAGCGTACCTGATGAGACCATTGAGATATTTCGAAGGATAGTAAATTCGCTTTTCGATGATATTGTTAATGTTATCGTTTCTTTGAATATATCTAATCAAGGAGCAAAAGAGTTATATGATTTAATGTTAATACCTTATGGAGTATATAATTTGATTTCGGAGGTTCATTATAAAATAGAATCGTTTTCTCCTGAAGAAAAGGAACGATTTGAAAATATAAAGAAAAACTTTTTTGATAAACTAAAACGTCGTTATGATGCTGATCAAAAGAAGAAAAAACTATAAAAGATCAAAATGATTCAGTGAGATATTGAATCATTTTTTTATCACTAATGATATGATATAATTATTGATGAAAAAGGTGTAGTGGGCAGTATGAATTTAAAACAGATAAAAAAGGATGCTAAGCATAATGTTTGGAATAATTATTTTAAAAATTTACTAGTCGTCTTTGTCTGTACGTTGTTAATATCGGGAGGAATTGATTATTCTAGAAGGAATATATTGGATGTCGATTTGTTGAATAAAGACGTTGTAAGTATTGTTAACAATTATGAAGATAAATCTAATGAAGAATCTTTTGATACGTTGTTAGAAAAATCAAGTACTGAAAAAGAGTATGAAAACTTATTTTCTAGTAAATTTACCCGTGGCTTTTTAGCTCTTCTCATAAATGAGATAACTGC
>CALVQL010000077.1 GCA_944358235.1 uncultured Bacilli bacterium | reverse complement strand
TTAAATCATCTAATTTTATTAAATCATCACTTTTAGGAATAAATGAAGATGTATCAAATATTGCTTCAGTCTGTTCACTAGTTAATCTGCTACCTTCAATTTTATTTGAATTATATGCAAAATTAACTTGAGAATAATGATATATATTTCCTTTAAATCTCGATTCTTTTTGTTTTATTAATTCATTTTTAATTCTATTTATATCCATATTACATATCCTCCAATGAAATATTAATACCATTTTCACAATGCTTATAAAATTCTAAAACATTTAGATGATATTTTGGCTTTTTATAATTATATATACAAAGATTATTTTTATTATAATTATTATTTAGTTCATATTTAATAAATTTATCTTGAATATCTAATAATAATTCTTTTAGTGTTTTATATTCATGAATTTCTCTAAATCTTTCCCATGAATGTTCAAACCAATAATATTTGTTATTTTTTTCAAAAGTTAAAAATGTATGAGTAGGGCATTTATCATCATCATAATGAACTATGAAATAAGTTTTAATATTCCAAGTATTTCCTCTAAAATAATATCTCTCTAGTTCTACCTGATCCCAGCATACACCAACTTTATTTTTTATAATTTCTTTAGGGCTTTGTAAAATATAATTACTTGAATAAGATTCATCAACTACATAATGTTTAATACCTTGTTTATCTACCCAACCATATTCTATATTTTCCATTAAATCCATAATTTCAAATTCATTATAATAATCCCAGATATTAAGCTGTCCTTTTGCTTTTATAAATTTTATAGGTTTAATACTATCTAGTATCCAAGCATATCTGCCTTCTTTATATTCACCGCAAATATATTCTTGATAGTTGTTCTTTTTCATTTCTTCTACATACTCTTTTGTCATATAAATACAATCAACTAAATTGCATTTGCAAATAATATTCCCAAAATTCATATCTTTATTATCAACTAAAGACATTAACTCTTTATCTTCTAAATCCTTTTTAGATATTTTAGTAAGGCTTGCATGAATATATAATTCTCCTCTATAATTCGTTTTCCAACTTCTAGTTTCAATTAGCTTCTTTTTTTCATATATCAAAGTTGCAAAAGGTTCTGTCAAACTTAATACCTTCATTTTAACCACCTATAAATATTATACCACACAAAAAGACATTTCTTATCAAAATGCCTTTAATTTGTACTTATTTATCTCTTAAATATTCTAGTCTATCATAAATTATCACACTTGTGGAACTTCATGCACAATGAATCGTTCACATACTCTTTCCATAGGACATTCGTAAATTGGCGGACACATTGCACCCTGTGATCCCATCTTATTATCGCACATATTCATATTCATGCCATCCATCTGTGGCATTTCATTTTCAACACATCTTGGGTTCATAATTATACAATCCTTTCTAATGTATAGTATGCCAGACAAAAAAAATAGACTACTATATTAGTCTATTTTACGTCACTCAAATGCCAACACATCCAACATTTTCTCCAATAACATTATATGAGAAGCTTATTTTTATAGTATAAATTTACCTACAGTTATTTCAAGAATTCATTTAATACTCTAAGTAACTCTTCTTTATCGATTGGTTTTGATATGTAATCATTAAAGCCATCCGCTAAATATTTTTCTTTCATTCCGGAAATAGCATTAGCAGTAAGTGCTACAACTGGCATATCAAAGCCTTCTATTTCTTTGAGTTTTTTTAAAGTCTCAACTCCACTCATCTTTGGCATCATATCATCTAATAATATAAGATCGTATTCAGCACCGTTTAAAACTCGATCGATACATTCAAATCCACTTTCGACAAAATCCGGTTTTATGTCATAATTACTCAAAAGTTTTACTGCCACTTTTAAATTAATTTTATTATCATCAACAACTAATACACGTGCATTAGCAAAGTTTTGTTCGACATTTGCTGTCATACCATTTAAATCAGCGATAACTTTTGTTTCAGGCTTTGTTCTGAGTACAATTTTTTGTTCCAAAGTCACCGTAAATTTAGACCCAACACCATATGTACTCTCGACATTTATCGTTCCTCCAAGTAATTCCAAAAGACGTTTAGTAATTGCAAGCCCTAATCCAGTTCCTTCGAGAGTGGAATTTCTATCCTCATCTAAGCGTTGAAATTTCGAGAATAATTTATCCATCTGTTCAGGCTTTATACCACGACCGGTATCCTCAACTGAAATGATCAACTTCGTTCGATCTTCACCATTTATACAATTGACAAAAAAGTTAATCGTTCCGGTATCAGTATATTTAGCAGCATTTGTAAGAATATTGGTAACGATCTGCTTTAGTTTACTGCCATCACCATGTAACATGTAAGGCAAATTAGAAGCATATATACTTTTTAATTCAACCGGCTTTTCTCCTAAACGGGGCTTAACCAACTTAACGATATTTTCAAATATCTCCTCGGGCTCATAATCGGATTCAATAACTTCCATTTTATCAGCTTCGATCTTTGAAATATCCAAAATTCCATTGACGATTTCCAAAAGGTTTTCCGAAGCCAACTTAATATCTTTGGCATCGTTTTTAGCAGCTTCTAAAGTCGTCTCTTCCAATATACAATCACTAAAACCGACAATAGCGTTGAGAGGAGTTCTTATCTCATGCGACATGTTGCTCAAGAATTCACTTTTAGCACGATTAGCTTTCTCTGCTGTTATTCGAGCATCATTTAACAAACCGATCGTTCTTTTATCAGGATTTTCAATAGAAAAATACATTATGAGATCGACATAAGCTGCGGCTGCTGTCGTTATCAATACGGACGGATCTATTCTATTCATTATAATAGCTAATATGACGAGTACAATTAATATAAATAACGGCATATATTTTTTATTATAAATATTCTTAATATTTTTAAATGTAAAAAATAAGATAGCTATAACATGCAAAACGATCATAGCAACTAAGAAATTAACACTAATTCCATAAGAGAACATTACACCATCTTTTTTATATAGCTCTATCGGTAGTAAAAAGATTATTACAATCGAAAATATCGACAGAAAATCAAGATACTTACCACCAATCTTAACTATTTTACTGACTTTCTTTTGCGAATCAAGGGATATATTTATAATGTATCTCGTAAATAATGAAACCCATATGAGCAATGATGAAAGATAAAATTTATTGAGTATCCAAAGAGGAATCGTTACATCTTCTAGATCGTTTAAATAAGCTATAATAACGATAGTTAT
>CALVQL010000076.1 GCA_944358235.1 uncultured Bacilli bacterium | reverse complement strand
TTCTCTTGAATTCTTTTTTCAGCATAATATCGGAAGAAAAACATTATTATGACAAATAAGAAATATACGAGAAATATTATCTTATTCAAAAAGAAAATACTTATAAGAATACCAATTTTAGTAATTATTGCCGTAATAAATGAAAGTGAATCGGTAAGAATATCACTTAGTGATCCCGTATCATTATTTATTCTTTCGATAAAAAGTCCGGAAGAATTATGGTTTAAAGTGTTGGTATCAATTTTCAACGCCTCGCTAGCGCATGCAAGTTGTAAGTGTTTACGTAAGTTGAAAAAAGATTTTTCAAAAAGAATATCGCTTAAAAACATCACCAAGTTACGCGATATTTCGACGATCAATAATACTGCTGTTATTATGGCTAGTTGCTGCCATAATTCATTTGTCAAACTCAATGTCTGGCGTGCTGAAAGAATTGGACCGATGACACTGAAAATACTATATATTATATTTAATAATAATATAGCAATCAGATATTTTTTGGATCCCTTAGCATATTTTATAATTCTTTTTAAATAATATAATATGTTGGTTTTCTTTTTCATAAATATCCCCCATTTTTTTACATAATTATATCAGTATTACGGCATAACTGAAAGCTATTCTTTTCCTCATGTATATGATATAATATAACTGTAAATTTTGATATATATATGTCAAGTAATCCGTGATAACTTGCTAATTTCAAATATTATTTATATAATAATCGATGCTAATTTTTAAAGGTGGGATTATTATGCAACTTACAAAAGAGGATTTAAAAATTGCTCGCGAATACATATTGAATCTCAATTATGATACCAATAATCGAGTTATCTTACCAGGAAATAATGCAATTTTATTAAAAGGGACAAAGTTCTCTGCTAGTGATACTAAAAAAGAAGAACTTGAAAAGTTGTTAAAGACAACCGATAGTGACTCTTTAAAAGGAGAAATTTCCACATTAAGTGATGAATATTTAGCGGCAATTCTTTATCTACTGAATAAAGAGTTAGGATGTCACGTTATCT
The DNA here is from genome assembly GCA_944358235.1 of uncultured Bacilli bacterium. Taxonomy (GTDB): domain Bacteria; phylum Bacillota_I; class Bacilli_A; order RF39; family UBA660; genus CAG-582. Next base: position 2,221 of record CALVQL010000076.1, on the reverse strand, counting down.
TAGAAAATTATCAAGTACCTGATGGTGCTAGTCGTTATGCAAATTTTGATTTAGTCAGAAGAATTTATTCGGATTTAGAACTTGTAAAATATATAAAGAATAACGAAATAAAAGCTTTAAGCGTCATATCTTTTCGTAATAATTCGCAAACCCGCTCTAATGAAAGTCTAGATGTCTGTGAAAATAATAGTTCTTATAATTTTGCAGGAATTTCACTTTTTTCGTCAACTCTTGCTAATATTGCTTATGAAAAGGGCCTTTATACTACTCGTGGTTTTTCTGCAACTCCAAGTGTTAACGAAATGTGTTCTACTCATTCCTTTTTTGACGATGAATTAATTTTAACTGCCAGAAAAGTCGGATATGATATTGGTTCGAAAGTTGATAGAGAACTCGATACAAGTGAGATTTGGCCATACACTCTAGAGGCTGTTTTCAAAGTTCAACCTTATCCAAGTTTTGATGAATTGAATTCTATCTATGAGATTTTGTATGAGCATAGTCGATATGTAGAGGAAAGAATCCAAGAAAAAGGTTTAAAAAAAGCCTTCGCTCGAAAATAGAAAGGATAATATCATGTTTGAAAAAGAAATAAAATTATATATGTTTTTCGATGCTTTAGGAGATACCGTTAGAACAGGGCCACTTCTTTGGCATATTAATCGAAAACGTACTGAAGATGTAAAAAATCACATACTGGATCTTTTATTTATGCTTCGAATATTACGTAATTATCTTCCTCAAAACCTAGATTTTTCTTTAATGGAAGATTATATAATATGTCACGATCTACCGGAGGTTATAACGGGAGATATTACTAAATTTGAAGGCGTAAGTGACGAAGAGATAGCTCACGTAACCTGTTTAGCTATCGATTACATTCACGAATTCTTTTCTGGGACCATGAATTTTAAACAGTTGATAACTAATTATGAGGCACGTAACGATATCGAAGCTAAGACAGTTCATATGCTCGATAAAATTCAATCGGCAATACCGTTTATGAAATATCAACTAGAAGGGTGTATCGATATCGACAATACTGATATACCATATGATTTGCGGAATCACCCATTTATCGTCGAAGAAGTAGAAAAGGGGCATGATTTGGCAGATGTGTTTTACTTTTGGCACAGAAAAGCTATAGCAATAACTGATGAAGAATGTCTTAAATATGGAATTACTCGTGAGTATGCAGATGAGATAATACGTGTGATTGCAAGTTTCTTTTCCGAGCTATATGAAGCCAAGAAAAATAATGATCTTCTCGTTGATTATACTGACTTTCCTGAAGAAGCCACAATACACAATCGCAATATCAAAAGGATTTGCTAGTTTTAGGAAATTCTTTTTTGTTTTTAAATACTTTGGGACATGTTATAATATATAAGATAGGACGTGATTGAATGAAAGAAATCCTCGATGGAAATAAAGCATGCTCGATAACCGCCTATAAATTTAGTGACATGGCTTGTATTTATCCGATAACGCCATCTTCACCAATGGCAAGTAATATCGATGCCTTAGCTAGTTCTGGGGAAAAGAATTTTTTCGGCGATACCGTAAAAGTAGTGGAAATGCAATCAGAAGCCGGAGCTATTGGAGCAATGCATGGAGCTTTATTGACCGGTTCTCTTACTTCGACATTTACAGCTAGTCAAGGACTCTTGTTGATGATTCCCAATATGTATAAAATTGCTGGTGAAGGTTTACCGGGGGTTATTCATGTTGCATCTAGGACCGTAGCAACTCATGCTCTTTCGATATTTGGAGATCATTCAGATGTCTATGCAACCCGCCAGACGGGATTTTGTATCTTAGCCAGCACAAATGTTTGCGATGCTCATAATTTGGCATCAGTTGCACATCTTTCGGCAATCAAAGGATCTTTACCGTTCATTCATTTCTTCGATGGCTTTCGAACGAGTCATGAACTAAATACAATTGAATTACTCGATTTTGAAAAAGTTAAAAATTTAATCGATTATGAGAAACTCGATGAATATAGAAAACGTACTATGAATATCGGTCAAAATGTTCAATATGGTATGGCTGAAAATGAAGATATATATTTTCAAAGTGTTGAAGCAAGAAGTGATTTATACGCTAATATGCCTGATATTGTTAACGAATACATGCAAGAAATTAACAAGTTAACAGGAACGAAATATGCTCCGTTCGTATATTATGGAGCGGAAGATGCCGAAAATATCATTATCGC
>CALVQL010000075.1 GCA_944358235.1 uncultured Bacilli bacterium | reverse complement strand
AAATAATCTATACGCTTGATTATATTAGCGACGCAATGGCTTTATTAAGAGATTCTTCGAGTGTTGTTTATAATCGTATAAGTTTTGTAGCATTATCTTCCAAAATTGAAGGTACAAAATTGTTTACGGAAAAAGATGGACAACCAGTGGATATTTGTGATACAGCGGCTTTAAGCGAACTGAGAATTGATGATAACTTCGTTGTAATGGGAAATTATTCGATTGAATATCTAGGAAATCAAGAATTTGCGACACCTGTCTCGATTAGTAGTGTGACTTTGGGTGAATATAAAACAGTAAATAATCTATGTAATTAAGACACTTTTAAAGTTGTCTTTTTTAGTGTATAATATCTTTAAGGTTGTGGTGAAATGGAACTTTTTTTTAAACGATGTCGCCGCTGTATAGGTACTTTTTAATTATTAAATAATATAATACAGTGGAGGATTAAATGAAAATTTATAATACGTTATCGCGAACTATTGAAGAATTTATACCTCATGAAGAAGGTATAGTAAAGATGTATACATGTGGTCCGACAGTATATCATTATGCACATATTGGAAACATCCGTAATTATATTGGACATGACGTTTTAGAAAAGGCCTTATTATATTGTGGATATTCCGTTAAAAGAGCTATGAACATAACAGATGTTGGACATCTAACGAGTGATTCGGATTCGGGAGAAGATAAGATGGAAGTCGCTAGGAAGCGTGAGAAGAAGTCATCGATGGAAATCGCTGATTTTTATACGAAAGCTTTCTTCGAAGATTTTGCCAAAGTTAATTGTAAGAAACCGGAAATTGTTTCAAGGGCGACGGATAATATCGATATGTATATTCAGATTATCGAGAATTTGTTGGAAAAGGATATTGCTTATATCTCTGGGGGAAATATCTATTTTGACATATCAAAAGTGAAAGATTATTATGTGCTTACTAATCATATCGAAGATAAGATGGTGGTTGGAGCACGTTTGGGTGTCGAAGAAGATGGTAATAAACGCAATCAAGCTGATTTCGTCTTGTGGTTTACAACTTCGAAATTTGAAAATCATGAATTATTATGGGATTCACCTTGGGGAAAAGGATATCCGGGATGGCATATCGAGTGTACGGGAATCGCGATTCGTTATTTAGGAGAATATTTGGATATTCATGGTGGAGGAGTGGATAATATATTTCCTCACCATACTAACGAAATTGCTCAAAGTGAAGCATACTTAGGCCATAAATGGTGTAATTATTGGTTTCATAATGAACACTTAAACGACGAATCAGGTAAGATGAGTAAATCAAATGGAGATATTCTTACCATCAGTCATCTCGAGTCTTTAGGATATGATCCGCTCTCTTTTCGCTATATGTGCTTAAATTCGCATTATCGTCGTCAGTTAGTATTTTCTTATGATGCTCTAAATCAAGCTGAAGCTACGTATAAAAAATTAATAAATAGAATAGCTAGTATAACTGATGATGGTGAGTTAGATGAAGGAGCTTTTGCTAATTATAATACGCGTTTTATCGAAGCTATTAGTGATGATTTAAACACTGCCAATGCACTTTCATTATTATATGAGTTGCTCAAAGATGAGCAAGTTAATAATCATACTAAATTAGATCTTATTAGAAAATTCGATAAAGTTTTTTCCCTTGACTTAATAAGAGAGAAAAAGACGTTAGAAAACGATAGTGAAATTATGGCGCTAATCGAAGAACGTGCACTTGCTAAAAAGAATAAGGATTTCGCCTTAGCTGATTCGATTCGTGAAGATTTGTATAACAAAGGAATCGAGTTAATCGATACACGAGAAGGAACGACTTATAGAATTGTCGGTGAATAATTTAATAGGATTTTCACAAAACTATGATATATATATAAGCAGGTGATTTTTATGGAGATTTTAATTGTATATTTGTTGATGCTAATAATTCCCATTATAGCAAATGTTAATATAAATTCGACTTATAGCAAATATAAGAAGAAACAAAATGTTGCTGGTAAGACGGGGTATGATGTGGCAAGAGAGATACTCGATCGAAATGGTCTTGGCGATATCTATGTAGTTGAAACTCGTGGTAATTTGACGGATTGCTATGATAGTTCTAGAAAGACGGTCAAATTAAGTACAGATATTTATCACGGTGATTCAATTGCCGCTATTTCGGTTGCTGCTCATGAGTGTGGGCATGCTGTTCAAGATAAAGAAGGATATTCATGGATGCGCATTAGGAGTGCGATATTCCCGGTCGTTTCAATAGGAACTAATTTGGCATATTTAATCCTATTAGGAGGATTACTATTTCAAGTATTAGATTTGATTTATATAGCTATTGTTCTAACCGGATTAGGTCTTTTGTTTCAATTAGTTACTTTGCCTGTCGAGTTTGATGCATCAAATCGTGCGAAGGTATTTTTAAAAGAATATGGTGTCGTCGATAACTCTGAAGAGCAAGGAGTGTCGAAGATGCTTGGAAGTGCTGCTATGACTTATGTTGCAGGGGTCGTATCAGCCGCTTTGGAGATGCTTTATTTGATTATGCGATTTACAGATAGAAATTAATAGGCGATAGTCGCCTCTTTTTTTGCGAATATATTAATTAAGTTGCTATTTTTGACAATCTTCGGTATTATACATTCTCAAGGAGGGTAATTATGTCATATACAGATGAACAAATTCAAAATTTAGCAATTGCAATTAAACAATTAAAACCTTTGATAAATTCATTAAATGAATTTAATGATAATATAAATGTAATAGAACGTTTAGCTGATGCAATTGAAAGAAGTAATGAATTAAAAGAGATAGAATTGGGAATTACTTCTTCAAATGATGCGAGAGTATTGGGATTAAATAATAGAATGGGGAAATGATTTTATGCGCATAGGTATTGATATCGATGATACATTAACTGATACTATCAGTATTCAAAAAAAATACTGGGCTCAATATGTGAAGGATAATCCTTCGAATATTTACAATAGTATTCTTCCTTCAAATATCAATACTTTTGGCGATCCCTATATCGATAAGTTTTGGGATACTTATAGGAGTCAATTATACTTAGAAGCTCCATTTAAAAATGGCGCTGCAGAAATTACAGAACACCTAAAAAAATTGGGACATGAGTTGGTTATAGTGACTTCTCGTCAAAAAAGTAAATATATAAATCTTGAAAATTATCTACAAGAATTTCTTAAAAGAGGAAATATTAACATATCGACAATTTATACTGATGTATTAGATAAAGGAAAATTCATGGATGTTCATGATATTGATATTTTAATAGATGATGACATTAATCATTGTAAAAGT
>CALVQL010000074.1 GCA_944358235.1 uncultured Bacilli bacterium | reverse complement strand
CGAAAGGAAGATATAGTTTGAAATTTCAAAGAAATATTTTAGGAGAAACGATAAAGAGTTCAGCAAAATTTATAATAATATTCTTGATATTACTAGCCATTGATATAGTAGTGTTTTATTATACGAAGAAGTTGGATGACTCAATATACGATAAATTGATGAGTTATATGAAAATAGGAGATATTCCAAAGATAAGTTTAGTAAGTCTTTTAAATTTCATCGTCTTTGTCTATATCTTCGTTTATTATTTTGTCTACGAACGTTTACATTCTTTTGAAAATATCGCCTTGCGTTTTTCTAGCAAAAGATACTTTGTAAGTAAAATTATAGTAGCATCAATTATCATAGTCAGTTTTAGTGTTGCATATTTCGTTTTCTTGTCGTTTTTCTTTAAGAATAATATCTACGATTTATGGGTCAATTTTATCCCCTATATTTTGTATTATTATATGCTTATGCTATGTATATTTATCTTACTTGATTCTAATTCATATTTTATTTTAAAAGTAGTTAGTGTGTTAATTTTCATCATGTTTTCAGCACATTTTCATATTATATATGTATTAATCTTTATAGCAATTATTCTCCTATACGAGCTATTAACATTTGATTTACGTACTTTAAATGATAAGTGAAGGTTCTATGGTATGACCTTCCTTTATTTTGCTAGTAATATATGCTATAATTTCCTTGGTGAAATTGTGTGAATTATAAGATAAAAAATGTTTTATTAAAACTTATTGATAGAGGATTTGAAGCATATCTTGTTGGGGGATTTGTTCGAGATTATATCTTGGGAATTGAGTCTTTCGACGTCGATATTTCGACTAATGCTTTACCCAAAGATGTCATGGATATTTTCGATTTAAATAATAGTAATGATGAAAATTATGGCTCTGTACATTTTAAAGATTCACTTTATAATTATGATATTACGACTTTTCGTAAAGAGTTTAATTACTCTAATCGTAAACCTGTTGATATGGAATACGCATCGTCAATCGAAGAGGACGTGAAGCGCCGTGATTTTACTATAAATGCTTTATATATGGATGTTGATGGTAATATTCATGATTTAGTTGATGGAAAAAAAGATCTCGAAAAAGGGATTATTCGTTCTATTGGAAATATAAATAATAAGATGACCGAAGACCCATTGCGACTACTTCGAGCAGTTCGCTTTGCCGCAACTTTTGATTTTTCAATAGAAAGTAACTTGTATAGTTTTATTCGGCAAAACAAACAATTGTTACGCACGATTAGTTACAGCCGAAAGAAAATAGAACTTTCTAAGATGTTTAAAGCTGACAATAAGTTACAGGGAATCAAACTCATACGCGAATTAGATATAGCAAGTGAATTGGAAATTAAAATACCTGAACATGTCGCTTTTGTCGAAGACGAGTTAGGTATATGGGCACAATTAGAGTTTAAAAGGGATTATCCTTTTAAAAATAGCGAGCTCGATACCATTGCTGCAATCAGAAAAGTAATGCGTTATGGAATCATCGATAATGCTGTTTTATATGAATGTGGTCTATATGTCTGTATGATAGCCGGAGAAATTTTAGGAGTACCACGCGGAGTGATCAGTGAACTTTACAAGAATATGCCGATATATACAGTGAAAGATATTGCATTAGATGGCGATGATATCATTTCGATTTTAGGAATTGAACCGAGTAATGTCATTAAAGATATCATCTTTGATCTCGAATTAAATATTCTAAACGGAAATTTAAAAAACGATTATGATTCCCTAAAACAATATCTTTTAAAGAATTGGAGGGCAGTATGAATGAGGTAGTATTTAAAACATTAAAAGAAAAAGATTTTATTGTAAAAAATTATATCTTAAAAGTTGCGACAGAGTTACATTTATCGTTAAATGAGACGATTCTCCTTATTTATTTTACTAATCAAGAGGAACCGGTTTTAAATGTCGAAAATATATCGGCAAATGTTTATCTGACGGAAGAAGAGATAATGGAAGCATTCTCCAAGTTAGTAGGAATCAATTTGATCAGTGTCTCAGTTGTTAAAAATAGTGATGGGACGCGCAGTGAAGTGATCAGTCTTGATAATCTTGTCAAGCAAGCGACTACTGATATCACCAAACGTCATACTGAAGAAGAAAAAGATAATGTCTTTGAAATATTTGAACGTGAATTTGGGCGTCCATTAAGTCCGATGGAGTTTGAAATAATTGATGATTGGCTTAATCAAAATATATCCAAGGAATTGATTATCGAGGCTTTAAGAGAGGCGATATATAATGGTGCAAAAAGTCTACGTTATATAAGCAAGATTTTAATATCATGGCAAGAGAAAGGATATAAATCAAAAAGCGATATAGTGAGCGGTTTAAAAAAGGAATCAGAAGAAAACATGCTTACAGATCTATTTGATTACAATTGGTTAGAAGATGAATCCTAATTTTTATGAGTTATTAGATGAAATGGTACCCAATCCCAAATGTTCTCTGGAATATACTAACGCATTTGAGTTGTTAATCGCCACCGTTTTATCTGCCCAATCGACTGATGCCAGAGTTAATATCATCACCAAAACTTTGTTTTCCAAATATGATGTTTTTAGTCTTGCTAATGCCAACGTTTCTGACGTTGTCGATATTATCAGACCTTGTGGAAATATGAATAAAAAAGCGGTTTATATCATCGATATTGCCAAGCATTTAGTAGCTGATTATAATGGGAATGTCCCTAATAACCGAGAATATTTAGAAAGTTTAAAAGGAGTTGGACATAAGACGGCCAATGTCGTTTTAGCCAATATTTTTAATGTTCCAGCGTTTGCTGTTGATACTCACGTTTCCCGTGTTTCTAAGCGATTAGGATTTGCCTTGGAAAGTGATGACGTCGATGTCATTGAAAAGAAGTTGATGAAGTTGTTTCCTGAAGAGAAATGGAATCGTCTGCATCATCAATTATTATTATTTGGTCGACATATTTGTACTAGTCGCACCCCACATTGTGAGCAGTGCCTTCTCAAAGATATGTGTAAAATAAAGAAATGTAAGTAATACATTTTTTTATTTTAGTCTTTACAAAGAAGATAAAAAAATCTATAATAAAAAACATATTTTGGGAGGTTTGACATGAAAGAAAATTTACCAGTATTATTACTAAAAAATCTCGTCTTACTTCCTTGTCAAGAAGTACGTTTAGAATTAAATAATGAACTTAGTAAGAAGATTATCGGCCTTGCTGAAAAATTTTACAACAACAAACTATTAGTAATATGTCCTATGGATACTTTGGAAACTAACCCGTCAGCTGCCGATTTACCAGAAATAGGAGTAATTGCTAAGATAAAATCCAAAATAGAATTACCGAACGGTAATTTTAGAATCGTTTTACTCGGGTT
>CALVQL010000073.1 GCA_944358235.1 uncultured Bacilli bacterium | reverse complement strand
TGTTGAAGATGAGATTTTCAACAACTGTCCTATACTGAGATTATTGCTACTTAAATTGTTGATATCTTTTAACTTATCAACAGTCGTATTAAACTTTTTAGCTATGGAATATAGCGTGTCACCAGCCACTACCTCATAATAGGTTTCCGTAGTAGGTACATCAGTTGCAGTGCTATTCGGTAATTTTAATACTTGTCCAATACTCAAGTTATTCGTATTTAAATTATTGAGTTGTTTTAAATCATTGACTGTTGTACCAAATTTTTGGGCTACGGAATATAGGGTATCACCTGATTTGACCGTGTAATATCCTTCGGAAGATATCCCCAGATAATTAAGGATTGCATCACTTACAGCTTCGGCCATCTGTTCATAATCGTTTTTTATAATATTTGCGTCACTCGAATTATCGACATAACCATATCTAACGATAATAGTTTCATAATCAGGTGTATTACGAGTAATATAATAATAATCCTTAGTTGTATCTGTTGGCCATCGATATTGATAAAACTTTGTATCATTAAAGTAACTCAAATTATTCTCTATTGATTGAGGTAAAGTATCATTATTTTTTAGAGGATAGATAATTTCTATTCCGGAAGATGAGCCACTATTTAAAGTATTAGATAAGACCAAAATGTCTTTCGAAGTTCCATATTTATCTTTAATTCTTTTTATACGATCGTCATATGAAATTGTTTCATCACCTTCGCGCATCATCAAGACGTCAACACCGGCATCTCGCAAATTGTCAGCGATGATTTCGGATATTTTTAAAGTGATATCTTTTTCGACAATACCGTTTCCTGAAGCTCCAGTATCATCGCCACCACCACTGGCATTTATTGCAACCTTCTTCATATTATCACCCATTATAGAATATGAAAAAAAGACATATTTATGTCTTATTTGTTTATAATGGCTTCAAATACTCGAACGGCCATTTTTACTGTAGCTCCGACAATTGGATTATTTCCCATACCGATAAATCCCATCATTTCGACATGAGCTGGAACACTTGATGAGCCAGCAAATTGGGCATCACCATGCATACGTCCCATCGTGTCAGTAAGGCCATAGCTACTAGGACCAGCAGCCATATTGTCAGGATGAAGAGTTCTTCCCGTTCCACCTCCGGAAGCTACTGAAAAATATGGTAATCCAGCTTCAATGCGTTCCTTTTTATATATTCCAGCAACAGGATGTTGAAAACGTGTTGGATTAGTCGAGTTTCCAGTAATAGAAATATCGACATTTTCATGATGCATTATCGCTACTCCCTCACGAACATCAAAGGCTCCATAACAACGAATCTTGGCTCTTTCACCGCTAGAGTAACTAATTTCTCTGACGATATGAAGTGAGTTATTCTCATAATCAAAGTTTGTTTCAACATATGTAAATCCATTAATACGGGAAATAATCTTAGCCGCATCTTTTCCTAATCCGTTTAAGATTACTCTTATCGGCTCTTTTCGGACTTTATTAGCAGATAATGCAATCCCAATTGCTCCTTCTGCTGCTGCAAACGACTCATGCCCCGCTAAGAAGGCAAAGCATTTAGTTTTCTCATTCAATAACATACTTGCAAGTCGTCCATGGCCAATTCCAACTTGACGATTAGCGGCAACTGAACCATCAATACAGAAAGATTGTAACCCAACGCCAATAAATTTAGCGGCATCTTCAGGACTTTTAGCTTTTTTCTTTATAGCGACAGCAACTCCTACAACATATGCCCAAAGGGCATCATCAAAACAAATTGTTTGGATTTCTTTAACTTCTTTTAAAGGATCAATACCGTACTCTTTACATAACTCATAAGCACTTTCGATATCTTTTATTCCAACAGCTTCGAGTAGAGAGTTAATCTTCTTTATACGCATATCATAATTTTCAAATAAAGCCATATCATTACTCCTCTCTCGGATCGATTATCTTAGTTGCCTCTTCAAAACGCCCGTAATAACCGATTGCATCTTTTAAAGCTTTTTTAGGTTCTACACCTTTCTTTATAGCAGATAACATCTTCCCCATATTTACATATTTGTAACCGATGATATCATCGTTAGCATCAAGTCCCATCTCTAAAACATATCCTTCTGCTAACTCAAGATAACGGCATCCTTTCTCTTTAGTAGAGTAAATAGTTCCAACTTGACTACGCTTATTCTTCCCTAAATCTTCTAATCCCGAACCAATTGCAAGTCCATCACGGGAAAATGCGGATTGACTGCGACCATAGACTATTTGTAAAAATAACTCTCGCATAGCAGTATTTATGGCATCACAGACAAGGTCAGTATTTAAAGCTTCAAGCAAGGTCTTTCCAACTAAAATTTCACCAGCCATTGCTGCCGATTGAGTCATTCCGGAACAGCCAATTGTCTCAACTAGAGCTTCTTCAATTATGCCGTTTTTTATATTAAGAGTCAGTTTGCAAGCCCCTTGTTGTGGTGCACACCAACCAACACCATGGGTTAAACCGCTGATATCTTTGATATCTTTAGCTTGCACCCATCGCCCATCTTCAGGAATTGGAGACGGTCCATGATTAGCTCCACAATTAACATGACACATATTTTTTACTTCATCAGTATATCTCATAAAATCCCTCTTTACTATAATTTGATTATATCAAAATAACTATTTCTTATAAATAAAAAAACAGTTATAACTTGTCTAATTATACTGTTTTTTATATTTTTCATACTGCTCTTGTAAACTAGTATCAGAAAATTTTATACCATTTTCTTCACGTAGTTCAATGAAAGCTTTGTAATAAAGATTTTCATCCTCTTCATTTTTTTCGGCACTTAAAACTTCGACAATTCCGTCTTTAGCATCTTCAAGAGATGGTTTGTCTGCAACAGATGTAACCGACATTACAACGTGCCCATATGTATCATCTTCAAAAACACGAGAATATTCATCAGTTTCCAATGCTAATAATTGTTCATTAAAAGCATCGGAATAATTAGGAGTCGAATTAAAGGAAACCGTTCCTAATTCAGTAGCTGTTATTTCTGGATATTCCGATTTTATTTCATCAAAAGTTGCACCGTCTTTTAAAGCATCGCGTACACTTTCGAGGTCATTTTCCTCTTCTGCTGAATAATAGATATTAACCGTTTTATCACCAAAAACAGATTCATCATAATATTCTTCAATTTCTTTATCAGTTAAAAGATTTTCAAGATATTCTTGATAATACTTCTGTACAACATAGTCGTCCTTTAAATAGGTGATAAAGGCATCTTCATCAGCAAAGCCATTAGCATCTAAGAATTCATTTTTCGTATAGCCATAATACGACTCATAGATCGAATAATAGTATTCTGATTGATTCTTAGCATATTCGGCAGCTTCATCTTCGACGTCATACATGTT
>CALVQL010000072.1 GCA_944358235.1 uncultured Bacilli bacterium | reverse complement strand
AGTAGATATTCTTTATATTAATAGCATTTATTTGATATAATAATGATAGGTGATATTATGGACAGATATAATGAACTTGTCGAACTTATAAATAAAGCTAATTATGAATATCATGTTTTGGATAATCCAACTACTTTGACTGATGAAGAATATGATAATTACTTGCGTGAATTATATGATATTGAAGCGAAGCATCCGGAATTTAAGCGCGATGATTCGCCAACTTCTAAAATTGGTGGAGTAGTACTCGATAAATTTGCTAAAATTACCCACAACATTCCGATGATGAGTTTAGCTGATGTTTTTAATGAAGATGAAATTCGTGAGTTTGATAATCGAATTAGAAAAGAGGGAATAACTCCCAAATATGTCTGTGAATTGAAAATCGATGGGCTCAGTGTTTCGTTGAGGTATGAAAATGGTGTTTTAGTATCTGCTGCTACACGTGGAGATGGAATTACGGGAGAAGATATAACTCATAACGTTAAGACTATTAAGCAAGTACCGCTTAAATTGAGCGAACCAGTGAGTATTGAGGTTCGTGGTGAAATTTATATGAGTAAGAAAACGTTAGATGTGCTCAATAAAGAGCGAATAAGTAATGGTGAAGTTCCTCTAAAGAATTGTCGTAATGCGGCAGCTGGATCAATTCGTCAGTTGGATTCTAGTATTGCTGCTAAACGAAATTTAGAAGTATGGATTTATCATCTACCAGATCCGGAAGATTACGGTATAAAAACTCATTTTGAAGCTTTAGAATATATGAAACGTTTAGGATTTAGGACAAATCCTAATAATCGTCTAGTTGATTCGATCGACGATGTCATGAATTTTATCCATGAAAAGGGTGAAAAGCGCGAAGAATTACCTTATGATATCGATGGAGTAGTCATAAAACTTAATGATCTTAAAGATCAACAGCGAATGGGGTATACGGCGCGTTATCCTAAATGGGCGTGTGCTTATAAGTTTCCGGCTCAAGTAGTTTCGACTAAACTTAAAGATATTAAATTTACTGTTGGACGTACAGGGCAAGTTACACCTAATGCCATTTTAGAACCAGTTATGGTAATGGGGTCTTTAGTTTCTAAAGCAACCCTTCATAATGAAGAATATTGTCGTTCGAAAGATATTCGTATTGGTGATATTGTAAAAATTATAAAAGCTGGTGATGTAATACCGCGTGTTGAAAATGTGGTATTTGAGATGCGTAAGGGTGATGAAATTCCTTTTAAAATGATAAAAGAGTGTCCGATATGTCATAGTGAATTAGTCAAAAAAGAGGCAAATTATTATTGTATTAATGATGAGTGTCCTAAAAAGGATATCGAAGCGTTGATTCATTTTGCTTCCCGCGATGCTATGAATATAGAAGGTCTGGGAGATGCAATTATCGAAGACTTTTACAATTTAGGATATTTAACAACATATTCGGATATTTATAGATTGAATAATCATGTCGATGAACTTAAGCTTTTGGAAGGATTTGGTGAAAAATCGATCAATAATCTCCTTGAAAATATAGAGAGATCTAAGGAAAACTCTTTGGAACGATTACTCTATGCGATTGGAATTCGTTATGTTGGACAAAAAACTGCTAAAATTTTAGCGCGTGAATTTAAAAATATCGATAGTATTATAAATGCTGATGCTCCGCGTTTAAGCAGCATAAGAGATATTGGAGATGTGATTGCTTCTTCTGTCGAACGATATTTTGCGGATGAAGATAATATCAAAGAACTTAAAGAATTGGAATGTCTTGGTGTAAATATGCAGTTTATTGCCGGCGAGATTGCTTCATCATCACTTTTTGATGGTAAGACTTTTGTTTTAACTGGTACCTTGGATTCTATGAGTCGAGATGAAGCTAAAGATAAAATTGAAGCATTGGGAGGTAATTGTACCGGATCGGTATCTAAAAAAACGGATGTCCTAATTTGTGGAAAAGATCCTGGAAGTAAATATGATAAAGCTCAATCTCTTGGAATAGAAATCTGGAATGAAGAGGACTTTATCAGTCATCTAGGTGATAATAGCTGATTTAAATAAAAATTGATAAAAAGAATATATTGTAGTATAATTATGATACTTATTGAGGTGGATATATGATAAAAAAGCTCAAAAAATTTTATAAACAAAACAGAATATATTGTATATTAATGATGATATCAATTTTCTGCATTGTCTTGATGGGATCTGCTGTTTTAATTTACTTTATCAGTCAAGCGACGACGAGTAAATATGGTCATCGTTTAGATGGTATTGAAGATTATGAAGTTGAAACAGAACTTGAAACTTTAGATCAGTATTACACTGATACTGAAGGGGTTCAAGATGTTAATATCGACCTTGAAGGAAAGATAATCTATGTAAACGTTACGGTTGAAGATTCATTTACTAATGAAGAAATTCAAAACTTAGCTACTAGTAGTTTGGATAATCTTACTGATGATCAGAAATCTTATTATGATATTCAATTTATCTTTTTACGTGAATCTTATACTCCGTATATGGGCAGTAAATCTTCGAGTAATACTATCATTTCGTGGATTAATTATGATTTTGACACCGAGGATGATACTGATACAGAATAGGTGAATATATGAAAAAATATAAAAAAATAATAATCATTGTTGCTGTTGGTATCGTTTTAGCAATAGCAATTGGTTATGGCTTATATAGAGCATTAGTTGATGAGAATGCTCTATCTATTTCGGAAAAAAAGTGGTTAGATGAAAATTCTTCTGATGTTATATCGGTAGCTATACCAAATGATTTGCCGGTATTTGGTATGTCTGGAGCGGGTGTGTTTTTCGATTTTACGACATATTTGAATGATGAGTTGGGCATAAATATAAATAATAACACGGTCTCTTATGCCTCACAAAATGAAGGTTATCGTTTTGAGATTACTACTGAATATGATCCTGATGGACTTTTGCTATTTGATGATCATTATGTTTTAGTAAGTAAAAATACGGGCATAATTTATAATTCTTCGGATATTCCAAATTTACATCCGGGAGTATTAAATACAGGTTTAGAGTTAGTTGCGACTTATTATGGTGTTAGTAATGATACGTTTACTACTTATGAGTCTTATTCGGAAATAACAGAAGCTCTTGGTAATGGTAATTTGGAATATGCTTTGGTTCCACTAACGGAATATAAAGAGGAATTGATTGCTAATAATATAAACGTCTTATATCATGTTTCTGATTTAAAAAAATATTATTATTTTCGTTTAGGGGACAATGAGATGGTCAACTCTATTTTTACTAAGTTATTTAATTCTTGGAAAGATAGATACTATAGCGATTCATATGATGAAAATAATTATCAATTATTTATCGATATGTTAGAAATAACGGAAGCTGATGCTGATACTTTGACTAATAAAGTATATCGTTATGGTTTTGCAGAAAATCGTCCTTATGAAATTCTTGCTGGTGGAGAATATGGTGGTATTACTGCGCAATATTTGCAGAGTTTTAGCGATTTTGCTGATGTAGAATTTTCTTTTAAAAAGTATCGTAATTCAACTGAATTAGCTGAGGCAGCAATTGCTGGGGA
>CALVQL010000071.1 GCA_944358235.1 uncultured Bacilli bacterium | reverse complement strand
AATAGTGAAGGAACAAATTATTTAGAGAATGTTAATGACTATTACATTATTCTAAATGATAATTATGTTGTTACGACTTATAATGTTGCTGGTTCGCAAGTTGGAGAAGCTAAAATATATGATCGTTCTGGGAAATTGTTGGAGACGGTTGATAATGTAATTACAGGTTATATGATGAATGGTAAGCTTTATGAACGATTATTTCCTAATATAACTGATAACTTATATTATTTTTATTCATGTTCTAATAATCGAGTAACGATATCTTCAATAAATTTGGATGATAATTATCGAAGAAATGTTGAAGAATCTGTAGATGGTGCTACTTGTACTTGAAAGAGTATTTTAAATATACTCTTTTTTATTTAATTTTATCTTATAAGTATGTTATAATTGATTATGAAAACAAATAGTTTAGAAAGTAGTGGTTTTATGACGAAAGTTATTTCTTTGGTAAATCAAAAGGGTGGTGTTGGTAAAACAACTACTAGTATTAATTTGTCTGCTTCTTTAGGAAAATTAGGGAAGAAGACGTTATTAATTGATTTGGATCCACAAGGAAATACTTCGACAGGACTGGGTATTAATAAGGGAGATATCTCGGGTAGCGTATATGATTGTTTAAATGGTAGTATTACTGCAAAAAAAGCAATTATTAAAACACGTTTTACAAATTTATATATAATGCCGGCAACGATTAATTTGGCTGGATTAGATATCGAGTTGATCGAAAAGACACATCAAGATATCGAGTTTAAAATGAATGAACAGTTACGTAATGTCTTAGAGCCAATAAAAGAAAAATTTGATTATATAATTATCGATTGTCCACCTAGTTTAGGACTTCTTACTACTAATGCATTAGTTGCAAGTGATTCGGTTATAATCCCTGTTCAATGTGAGTTTTTTGCATTGGAAGGAATTACGCAGCTTTTGAATACAATTATAATGACACAGACAAGATTAAATCCTGGTTTACAAATTGAGGGTGTATTGCTTACTTTGTTGGATTCTCGTACTAATTTAGGTTTAGAGGTTGTTGAAGAGGTTCGTCGCTTTTTTAAGGATAAAGTATTTAATACTATTATTCCGCGTTTGATAAGATTAGTTGAAGCACCGAGTCATGGCGAACCTATCAATGAATATGATCCGACAAGTAGAGCTGCTGAGGCATATAATAACTTAGCAAAGGAGGTTATAGAACGAGATGTCACAAACTAATACCAGAAAAGCTTTAGGAAAGGGTTTGGAGCAGTTGTTCAATAGTGAAAATCTCGATTTTAATCAAATCGAGCATGAAATCGTGGCAACTACTCCGGAAAGTGAAATTACGCTAATTCCTATTAAGGATATTAGAAGTAATCCGTATCAACCACGAGTTCATTTTGATGAAGTTGCTTTACAAGAGTTAGCGGATTCGATTAAGGAACATGGCGTTTTGGAACCTATTATCGTTAAAAAGAGTATAAAAGGTTATGAACTTGTCGCTGGAGAACGTCGTACTAGAGCTTCAAAATTGGCTGGAAAAGATAAAATTCCTGCTATTATTAAAAACTTTGATGATCAACAGATGATGGAGATTGCCATTTTGGAGAACATTCAAAGAGAGGATTTATCACCAATCGAGGAAGCACAAGCATATAAAAATTTGATGAATAAGTCTGGAATGACACAAGAAAATGTTGCAAAACGCTTTGGAAAATCACGTAGTTATATCACTAATTTATTAGGACTTTTGAATTTGCCAAAACCAGTTCAGAATGACGTGATGAATAGTAAAATTACGATGTCGCATGCACGTGTCTTGAGTAAGATGGAAGATACTCAACAAATACTCGATTTAGCTGAGAAGATTAAAAATGACGGTATAAGTGTTCGAGAACTTGAAGAATTATCACGTACGGAGGCGATCCCTAAGAAAAAGCCTGTAACGAAGATTCATTCCATTACTTCGACTAAACATAAGATTTATGAAAATGAATTGCGTGATTTAATTGGAAATAAAGTTAGTATCAGTTCTAATAAGATAACGATTCCGTTTGATTCGGATAAAGATCTAGATCGAATTATGGAAATTTTGAATGTGGAGATAGGTGATTAACATGGATGAAAGTATCTGGCAAATCATATTGAATCTTGTAGAATCACCTAAGTTTTACGTTCCTGTTATAAGTATATGTGTTTCTATTCTATTGATAAAATCTTCTAACCGTTTAGTAAAACGTCTCATTACTAGTAATTCTAATAAAATCGAGATAAAAAGAAGAAATACGATAGTTGCCTTAGTGCAAAATATCATAAAATATATTATAATAATTTTTGCTGGTCTAGTTTGTTTGCGCGCATGGGAGTTCGATGTGTCGGGAATTATTGCTGGTCTAGGAGTTGCTGGAGTTGTCGGTGGTTTAGCACTACAAGATGCTTTGAAGGACATCATCATGGGATGCAATATAATCATGGATAACTATTTCGTCGTTGGTGATTCTGTTACGTTTGAAGGCTTTACCGGTGAAGTAATCGAATTTGGCCTTAAAAATACCAAGATCAAGAATGTTGATGGCGTTGTCTATGTCATCGCTAATCGTGAAATATCAAAGATCTATAATTTAAGTCAGAAAAATTCCAATGTCTATTTGAAAATCCCGGTTGCGTATGAAGAGTCCGAAGCAAATGTTGCTAAGATTTTAAATAAAGTTTGTAAGGTTGTAGATGGATGGGAACTTACAGACGAAGAAACGGAGTATTTAGGAATAGATTCTCTAGAGGATTCATCTGTTATATATCTTGTACGTGCATCTTGTAAAGCAGGCGATCAATACGAATTAAAAAGAAAGATGTTAGCACTTGTAAAGAGTGAATTTGATAAGAACAATATCAAAATACCTTATCCACAGATAGAGGTGCATAATGGAAAAAGAGTTTAAACTAAATGATATCGTCATCATGAAGAAACCTCATGCGTGTAAGGCGAATAAATGGCAGATTACACGTATGGGAGTCGATATCAAGATAAAGTGTCTTAATTGTAATCGAGAAATAATGATGGATCGATTAGAGTTTAAGAAAAAATTAAAAGGAGTACTCGATGAAAAGATTTAAAAAAATTAGAGAAAAAATTTTGCTGCATCCGATGATGTCCTTTTTGTTTTTAACAGGATTTGTAATTTTACTTAGTGGAATACTTGATTTGTTCGATGCATCGGTTACTTATAATAGAGTAAATATGAAAACTGGAGGATACGAGTCTACTTTAGTTACAGTAGAATCTTTGCTCAATTTAAGTGGAATTAAGTATATATTTTCCAATACTGTATCGAACTTCGTAAGTTTTACTCCACTTAGTATGTTGTTAATAACACTTATCGGTATCGGAATAATGGATAAGAGTGGTTTTTTGGATACGTTGTTTTTTGTCCTTACAAAAAATGTTCGAAAAACAACAGTTACTTTTATCTTTGTCCTAATTTGTATACTTTCAAGTATTACGGGGGATTTATGTTTTATCATTTTAATTCCTTTGGCAGCGCTATTATTTAAATATGGAAAACGAAATCCGCAAGTTGGAATAATTACGGCTTTTGCGGCATTAGCGTTAGGTTATGGAATGAATATCGTTATTAATAATGTCGATTCGGCGATGATTACTTATACTGAATCGGCAGCGAGTATTATATCTGCCGGATATTCTATAAGTAGTTTTGCTTTTACATTTATAATGATTCCAACAGTATTGATAAGTGCGGGTCTTATAACTTATGTTACTGAAAAAATTATCGCTCCGAAATTGGGGAAGTACGAGTCTGATGAGGAGATTGTTACAGA
>CALVQL010000070.1 GCA_944358235.1 uncultured Bacilli bacterium | reverse complement strand
TAACTGAACTTGACTTGAGTAATTTTAACACTAGTAGTGTAACTGATATGACATCTATGTTCTACCATTGTAATAGCTTAATAACTCTTAATCTATCTAATTTTGATACTTCATCAGTAACTTCTATGACGGATATGTTTGGATCAACTGCTAGTTTAACATCTCTTGACTTTAGGAATGCCACATTCGATAGTGTTTCAGAACACATCTATATGTTTAGCGAATGCCCAGATACGTTAGTAGTTATAGCAAAGGATGAAGAAGCTAAAGTATGGTTAGAGGAGAGATTAGCTGACGAAGCTCTGAATGGAACCGTAACAATAGCATGACGATAATATTTATCGTCTTTTTTTATTGACAAAATATAAAAAAAAGTGTAATATTCTGATAATATTAATATTTGGAGGGGCTTATGAAAAAAAATAGCAGTATCATATCCAATATTTTTTGCTGTTGTTTACTTTCATGGCTTTACTATGCATAAAACGATGGTATGACACTATCGTTTTTATGTTTTATTGGGAGGTTATATGGGGATTGAAGTTTTATTAAGAAAAATTAATGATTATACTCCGAGTGATAAATTGCTTATTATTCGGGCATTTGCTTTTGCGAACAAGGTTCATAAAGGAGTTCTTAGGAAAAGTGGGGAACCATATATTATTCATCCTTTAAATGTCGGTTGTATTTTAGCTGAAATGCATGCTGATGCACAGACCATTGCAGCAGGAATTATGCACGACTGTATCGAGGATGGAGCCGGTATAACGAAAGAACTTATAGCGGAACAATTCGGTGATAAAATTGCCGAATTAGTTGATGGTGTCACTAAATGGAAAAAAGTTGATTTTAATAACGATAAAAAGATGACCGATTCTGCAAATATGAAGAAAATTGTCGAAAGTATATTAGTTGATATTAGAATTTTTATCATAAAACTAGCCGATCGTTTACATAATATGCGCACATTAGAATTTCAATCTCTACAAAAACAGATAGAGAATGCCGAAGAAACTTTACGATTATTTGTTCCAATTGCGCATCTAATAGGTCAGTATACGATAAAAAGTGAACTTGAAGACTTAAGTTTTAAATATCTAAAACCTGAAGAATACCAAAAAATAGATGAGTTAAAGCAAGAAGTTGCACGTGAATATCGCCAAGTATTAGATGGAATTATCTGTATGGTAGCACAAATGCTAAATATCGAAAAAATCGAATATGATATTGAAGTAAAAATCAAAAATCACTATGCACTCTATAATCGTCTTCAACATTATAAAGATCCGGCAAAAGTTCATGATTTAATTGCAATAAAATTACTGGTGGATGATATAGAAACTTGCTATAAAGTACGCGATCAAATCGAAAAATTATTTGAACCAGTACCAGAAAGAGCCAAAGATTATATCAAACAGCCAAAGACAAATATGTATAGTTCTCTTCATACAACGATAAAGACATCTAACAATCGCCTTATTCAATTTCAAATAAAGACTAAAGAGATGTATCGCATAAATGCTTATGGATTAACTGCTTACTGGCAACTTCAGGAACGAAACAGGGAATTTAATCCCGCTTCTAAGATGCAAGAAGATTTAAGAAAGCTTCAATTCTTTCAAACTCTTGATGATATATATCATGCTAATGCCGGAAATACTGAAAACTTTAATTTTGAAGTAAATCAGATGATTCTTTCTAAGAAAATATATGTAAGAACTCCTAATGAAGAAATTATCGAACTTCCAGTAGGAGCAACACCAGTCGATTTTGCTTACAAGATTCATACTGATTTAGGAAATTACTTAATAGCAGCCCAAGTAAATGGCGAATATGTTCCACTAGATACACCTCTTAAAAATCGTGATATAATTACGATAATTGCCGACGAAAATCTCGTAGGTCCACGTCGTGATTATTCGAATATGTGTCGTACAAATAGATCACTTCGTAAAATAAAAGAATTTAGAAAAAGTCACTATATGCGTTAACTAATAAGTTGACTTTTTTTTGCATAAAATTTATTGGTGATAAAATGTTTCAAGATAATTTTCAAAGTCGAGTAAAAATCGTCTTTATTGTTGTAATGTTATTATTTTTATTATTGATAATTCGAATTTTCTATATTCAAGTTATTCAATATGATGAACTTTCAAATTTAGCTAATAATTTATGGAGTCGTAATTTACCAATAACTGCTGATCGTGGGTTAATTACCGATCGTAATGGAGTGGTTTTAGCTGAAAATATAACGACAACATCTTTAGTTGTAGTTCCAAATCAAATCAAAGACAAGGAATTAGTTGCAAAAGATTTAGCGGAGATATTAAATGTTGAATATGATGAAATTTTAAAACATCTCAATAAAAAAACTTCGATTGAAAGAATACACCCTGAAGGAAGACAGTTAAGTTATGAAGTTGCGGATGCCATCGATTCGCTAAATTATGATGGAGTATACCTCCTAAAAGAATCCAAGCGTTATTATCCGTATGGAGAATTACTATCACACGTTCTTGGATACGTTGGAATTGATAATCAAGGTTTGTCAGGTATTGAACTTTATTATGATGAGTATCTAACGGGAAAAGATGGTTCGATAAAATACTATTCTGATGGAAAAGGAAATAAACTCGATATGGCAACTGTCTATGAACAACCTCAAGCCGGAATGAACATCGCTCTTACAATCGATATTGAAATACAGGAAGCCATAGAAAGAGAATTAGATAATGTCGTAAGTAAATATGAGCCAGACCAAGCATTAATCGTAGTAGCTGATCCACAAACGGGAGAAATACTCGGAATGTCATCTCGCCCTAATTTCGATTCCAATAACTATAGCGATTACGATCTTGAAACGATTAATCGTAATCTACCTATATTTAATACTTATGAACCAGGTAGTACTTTTAATAATGTAACTACCATTAAATAGAACAATTTATTATAAAAATTGTCGAAATAATGAGTTTTAAGTATTATTGTGAATAATTAAACAACAATACCTCATTTTTACGATATTTAATGTCAAAGTTTAGCAAAATATGATAAAATAAATTTATGAGTTTTTGAAAGTAGGAGTTTCTATGAATGCAGGTAAAATAGGAAAGTTTATTGCGGAATTAAGAAAATCACAATCTTTAACACAACAGCAATTAGCTGAGCATATCCATATCGGGCGCGAAGCAGTAAGCAAGTGGGAAAGAGGACTAACTATTCCTGATACTGCTTCATTAATGATTCTTAGCATACTATTTAATGTAACTGTTAACGAATTATTAGCTGGTGAACGAAAAAGTCAAGAGAATAAAGAAGAAATCGATAATGTTGCATTAAAAGTGATTAATGCATCGAATAAGAAAATTAAAAGATTAAAGATAAGTTTTACTGCAGTAATCCTTTTCTTAGTAATTCTCTTTTTTGGTTATTATTTTATATACAACTATAATTCGATAAAAGTTTATATTGCAACTTCAGAAGGAGAAAATTTTGCTATACTCGATGGCTTAGTTGTAACATCAAGACAAAAATCATATTTAAAACTTGGAACACTTTTAAACTATACTGATGAAGAAATCAATCACATCGATTTATATTATCGGCGAGACGAAGAATATAAAAAATTATTGACAACTGATGATACCAATATGTTATTTGTAGATTTTATCGGATATAATGAAATATTTAAAAATGTTTCTATAGATAGAATTTTTGAAAACTTATATCTCGACATTTACACGGATGATAAAGTTGAAACATTGCATCTAAATATACGTATGGATTTTTCTAATAATTATATCTCTGCAATTTTAACTGAAAAGAATAAAGAACT
>CALVQL010000069.1 GCA_944358235.1 uncultured Bacilli bacterium | reverse complement strand
CCAACTGCTGATTCGCTACATTTGGGACATCTTTCGAGCTTTTTGATCTGTGAGCGATTAGCAAGATATGGGCATCACCCAATTGTATTAGTTGGAGGTGCTACAGGTCTTATTGGAGATCCGCGTCCAACAAAGGAAAGAGAAACTTCAAATATCGATATTATTAACAAAAATGTCGAAGGGATTAAAAACCAATTGGCAAAATATTTTCCGAATTGTGAGATGGTAAATAATTATGAATGGACAAAAGATGTAACTTATATCGAGTTTTTAAGAGAGTATGGAAAATATTTTAATATTAATTATATGATTAATAAGGATATTATAAAAAGACGTTTAGATGAAGGAATATCATATACAGAATTTTCATATATGTTGATGCAAGCTTACGATTTCCTATGGTTATACGAGCATAAAAATTGCGTTATGCAAGTTGCTGGTCAAGATCAGTGGGGAAATATTACTAGTGGTGTCGAGTTAATCAGAAAAAAACTCGATAAAGAAGCATATGCCTTTACAATGCCTTTAGTGACGACGAAGTCGGGAGTTAAGTTTGGTAAGAGTGAAGGTAATGCACTATGGCTCGATAAGGATAAGACGTCGCCTTACGATATGTATCAGTATTTGATAAATTCGGAAGATGAGATGGTTATCGATTATCTTAAACGTTTTACTTTCTTATCGCATGATGAAATATGTGAATTGGAAACTAAGCATAAGCTTGCTCCGGAAAAGCGTGAAGCACATAAAGCACTCGCTTTTGAAGTTGTCAAATTCTTACATGGAGAAGAAGAGGCGATTAAAGCCAGAGAAACTAGTGAAAAAATATTCAGTGGAGAGATTGTTCAAGATATGCCGACAATTATCGTTGCTGATTTTTCTGGTAATATTATGGATTTAATGGTAGCTACTTCTCTTGCACCTTCTAAAAGTGAAGCTCGCCGTTTGATAGTACAGGGCGGTGTTTCAGTAGATGGTGAAAAGATTCTTGATCCGAATAAGGAAATCGATGAGAAAGAACTAGTCATTCAAAAGGGAAAGAAAAGAATAGTACGAGTAATAATTGAAGATTAAAATAGGAGATATCTCCTATTTTTGTTTTTTTATGATGCTTTTTGTGATAATATAACGTGATAAGAGGTGAAAACTATGGAAAGTGCTTCCGAATTATATACAGCTGTTTTAATCAATGAAGAAGAATCAGTTAATGAGAAAATATTCGTATTATCGGAATGTATTCGAATGGCTTTTGATTTGAAAAAAGCTTTTGGTGAGAATACTAATTTCTTACGAGCTATGAATTATATAGAGCAATATTTTTTTAATTATCTTTTTGAAATCGATAAAGAACATTGTGTTTATATAGCGATGCGTCAGTATTTTGAACGTTTTGATTTTATTACAGATGCTGACGAAGATGAGAAGATGTTAAGAATTATCGGCGAGGCACTCGATCAACTTACAGAAAGTTTTTCAAATCGTGTCGATGAATTTCAAGAATATTTATTCTTCTGTGATAATCTGATATATAATGGCTTTTTGACACGCAAGAATTATGTCTATAAACCATTTAAGGAACATTTTTCAGAAGATGATGAGGTAAAGTTGTTGCAATTGTTAGGTGGCGATAAATAATGGATTGGATGTTGACGATAAGCGAGTTAATAGATGAGGCAATTGAAGAAAAAGCATGGCTTTTGGGACAATTGATATATTATTCGGCGGGCATAGAAGTCACTTTTGAAGGAAGTAAATATAAGAAAGTTGCTCAATTAGAATTGCAAAAATATATCATTTCCGTTATGGGAAGTGTCAATTGGGAGCATCGTATTTATGATAAGATCATGAATTATTTGAATACGAGTGATGAGATAGATGAATGGGAATTTAGGGAATATATAGAGACATTTAACCAGGCATTTAGTGATCGTTTTAGCGAGTATACGCATTACTTAAATAATTATAATCTGATGATAATGACACATAATTTAACAGAAAAAAATTATCGTATTTATTCTAAAGGGGGATTTATCTCATCAGAAGAATATTCTAGAATATATGAAAAAATTCCACAAAAATAGGAAAGGCAAAACCTTTCCTATTTCATTTCACTGATGTATCTTTTTAAAGCTCGAGCATCCGGACCGAAGATAATCTTAAGTTGATTATCAATTTCGACGATTCCCTTTGCTCCCAGTTTTTGAATACCGTCTTTATCTACTTTAGTGACATCTTTTAATGTTACTTTAAAACGAGACATATTAGCTTCAGTATCCAAAATATTATCTTTTCCTCCTAAGTACTGAACTAACTTGTTTACTTCTAAGTTAAAGTTCTTATGATTTAATTTCACTATTACTAGGGAAATAATTATTAAAACTACTGCTATTATTACATATTGGAGAATATGCATTGCATCCATATCTAAATCACCACCATCATAATACTATAAAATACTATAAAAAGCAAATTCATTGACTAAATACAAAAATAAATTATATAATAAATAATATGAAAGAAAAGGTGAATTGATGAAAAAGTTATTGCTTAGAATAGCGGCATTTGCATTGGATACTTTATTGGTGTCTTTAGTCGCTTTGTTGTTATCCTATATCAGTTTTATAAATCCTAATTTAGATGACTTAAATGTTGCTTATGATGAACTTGCATTAAGTGAACAAGCTTATCAAGAGTTCGATGATAAATTAGATGAGTATTTAGAGGACGGTGTATTTTCCGATGAAGAACTTGCAGATATAAATAATATATATCCTGATTATTCAGAAGTTTTTGCAGATATCGAGATAAATACGGAGATCGAGAATGCTGATAAAGAAGAGATTACGAATGCGATGAGTGAACGTCATGTTGAAGTTTATAATTCATATGCTTATCGAATTCAAAAGTATAGTGTATTTGGAAGTATAGCAACACTTATTTTGACTTTACTTTACTTTGGAGTATTACAGTATATTTTAAAAGGGCAGACATTATTTAAAAGATTATTTAGATTGCGTGTTATCGATAAAGATAAAAATAATAAACGTGTTTCTCTATGGCGCTTTATAGTTCGTTCGATTATAATAAATGAGCTTGTGTTTATCTTGATCGATATAATTACGGTATTAACATTAAAGGAAAGTGCTTATATCGGAGTGAATGCATGGCTTTACCAGATTAGATACATCTATGAAATGCTTATGATAATCGTTTTAATAATTCGTGATGATCAACGTGGATTACATGATTTAGCAGTCAATACTCGTGTAATATTACTCGATAAAAACGGTAAGGAAGTTGAAGTAAACCCGATATTTGCCGATGTTAGTGAAACTAAGACGGAAGAAGTTGAAAATATTAATGAGCCAAAAGAAAAGGGTAGAAAAAGAAAGCAAAGAGAAGTTGTCAAAGCCGAAAAAGTCGATTCTTAGTAGAGGCGCAGTTAAGTTAATCAAGATTTATCAGATAACGCCTATTGGAACGCATAGTCAGTGTAAGTTTATACCATCATGTTCTAATTATGCTATCGATGCATTGGAAACATATGGCTTTTTCAAAGGTGGTTATCTAGCATTTAAGAGAATATTAAGATGTAATCCTTTTAATAAAGGTGGAATTGATTATTTAAAGAAATGAAATCCTATAGAGGATTTTTTCTTTGTTAAAAATTTTACTTGTGGTATAATTCTATATAGAATAGGTGATACGATGAAACGAAGAGGAATAGTTATAGCGATATCGCTTTTAGCAATAGGATTTGCAGCAGTAAGTACGACATTGATAATAAACGGTGGAGCTAGGATAATTGCCGATCAAGACAATTTTGATATTTATTTTAGTGAAGCGGTACTCGATAACGTCAGTTCGCC
>CALVQL010000068.1 GCA_944358235.1 uncultured Bacilli bacterium | reverse complement strand
TCAACATCTTTTTTTAAGGCATTTACATCTTTTTTCTTACCGGAGATTATCGTATAAGTCGGCTTGAAATCATTTTCGACATCGACTCCTAAGCCATATTTTCCAGTTGTCGAAAGGTCACGAATGTGACCTTTACTAGATACAACTTTATAATCTTTTCCCAAGTATTTTCCAATAGTATGTGTCTTTGCCGGAGACTCAACGATAACTAATTTTTTCATGTATCTTCCTCGCTTTCAGTAGTTGTTGCAGTCGTCGTTTCCTCTTCTTTTTCCTTATCGATTATATCTTGATATTTTGTAAGACCATCGCCAAGATATTTAAAATAATTCTCCTTAATAGCTGTCGTACTCATCTTTTGACGTTCTAATATTTCCGAATTTATACTCTTTAATTCCTCAGTCGTATAAGTCTTTGTCTCATCAAAATAATTAATCTTACTACTCGGCGCATAATAGAATCCTAGTTCGTCTTGCCATGAACCATCGGCAAATACGACGCGTGATGTATAATCATCTGAAAATATATCATGTCCGAGGTATAGACGCGGATCATAATCCATGTTGAACATATTTAAAAGAGTCGGAAGTAAATCGATAACAGAAGTATATTCTTCAACAACAACCGGTTCCATTCCAGCATTATAAATTATCATCGGGGTTCTGTCAACGTCTTTATTTTTCGTAGAATTACGATTTACAGTATAATCAGCACCATTACTTTCTAGATATTGATTTATATCTTTATCCTGTAATCCATAAGGGAAATGGTCCCCAAATAAAGCTATTACTGTATCCTCTAATTTTCCACTTTCTTCGAGTTCATGCAATAGTTCGGCTAAGGCTTCATCCAATGTTTTAAGTTTTGAAAGATATCTTTTTAAGCGCATACTATAATCCGTATCATCCCATAGATATGTATACTTATCTCCCATTTCACTCGATACATGATAAGTCTGATGAGGTGTTACTGTAGCAAAATATGAGAAGAATTTGTCTTTATCCATATAATATTTTTGAGATTGTTTAAAGAGTTCGACATCGCTCGGCCACTCTTCATATTTTTCAGAATAAGGAATATCCAAATCTGTTACGCCATAATATTTTTGACTACCTAAATTCGTGTGGATCTTGTTACGGCGATAATATTGTTGCGTATAATCATGATAAGACGACGTATAGTACCCTGCATTATTGAAAATATTATATGCTGCTTCAAAATATTTATTCGAAGCGTAAGTGTTAGCGGTACATGTGTTGTTTATCGTAAATAAACTCGTCAAAACAGTAAATTCATTATTTCCCGTCGAACAATTGTTACGAGGGGTAAAATTATTTCGGAATGAGATCCCCTCATTATATAATTTAGTAAGTGTTGGAAAATCTTCCTCGTTTAATATCGAAATTTCATTAACTGATTCCATCAAAATAATGATGAGATTCTTTCCTTCAAAAATTCCCGTATACTCGTTTTTCTGAGTTATACTACGATTTATAAAGTAATTATTCAAAGTATTATAACTTTTTTTATCCGTATTTTCGATTAACATCTGCCATGCACTATCGTCTATCACACGAGAATAATCCGTTATAATTTCCTCTTCATGATTATTATTGGTGTTTAAATCATCTAAGTCAATAGCATCTTCAGCACTAGCGTTTAATAAAATGCTTTTTATATCGATTACCCCATACATGAATACACCAAAATTATTAACAGTTAAATTCGAATTCTCCGGGTAAATCCAAAGTGAGTAATTACTGCTAGCTTGAAGTTCATTTTGCATTTTATCGCTTTTAATCGTCATATAATAAAGACCCGAAAAACCAATAATAGCGATTGCACAGACAACCTCGATATACGTCAATTGAATTTTGTTGAATTCTTTATTTCGCTGCTTATTCTTTAATATAATGCGATCGATAACAATGAAGTAGATCAATGCAATAAGAGTCGGCAGTAATAAAAGCCAATGATTCCAAGATAAAGATTTAATGAAATCATTTATATATCCTAAGACCTTTGTTCCTTGTTCTGAATTACCGACTCCCATAAAAAATCCTAAATAATTATAAAGGCCAAATTCGACAAAGCTATAGATACCATAAACAAGGACATATACTATAGCGAGGATACGGCCAACTATCTTGGGAAAAAAATGACAAAAGAAGCTCCAAAAAAAAGAAAGTAACAACGAACTCAAAGCAATTCTTAGGGTTGCCCAATCACCAAGTGGTGAATCAGCAAAAATACGAACCATAAGTTCTAAACTAAAAGAAAAAAGAAAGAGCACAATCGTGTATAAAACGACACGATTAGTTAATATTCTCTTCAACACAATCTACACCCTTCTTTACTACTGTACTTTCTTTAATTAAATCACTTATCGGTGAAAAAGTAAATCGGTAAAAATCAAGTACTCCATATTTCTTCACATTTTCAATATGTTGCTTCGTAGGATAACCTTTGTGATTTTTAAAACCATATTCAGGATACAATTTATCATATTCGTCCATCATCCTGTCACGAGTAACTTTAGCAATAACACTAGCAGCAGCAATACTTTCGCTTTTGGCATCCCCTTTTATGATACTCGTAGTTGGAATATCCAGTGATAATGGCATAGCATCGATTAAAACATGTTGAGGACGAACTTGTAGACCATCTATAGCTTGACGCATTGCTTCCTTTGTTGCTTCGTAGATATTTATTTCATCGATTCGCTTGGGAGATACAACACCTACACTATAAGATATGGCGTCTTTAATCAATATATCATAAAATTTATCACGTTTTTTAGGCGATAATTTTTTTGAATCAGTAAGACCTTCTAAGGTGTAATTTGGGGGAAGAATACAAGCTGCAGCAACTACTGGACCACAAAGAGGTCCGCGCCCTACTTCATCAACTCCCGCAATCAACTCAATCCCCTGATTATACAATTCTTTTTCGTATTCCAACAAATCCATCATGATTACTTCTTTCTTATTTTTTTAAATCATCAAATCGATCGAAGGTTATAGATTTAATCTGTTCGTTTTTCACATCATTAATGATTGCATTACTAACACGATCATAATCGATATCTCCTCTTGCTATTAATGCTCCAACCTTTTTACCTATTTTTTCATAAGCTTCAGCAAGATCATCCAAATCAGCCACTTCAAGATTATAACGACTTTTCAGTATAGTCGGATAATATTTTCCCAGATGATCGAGTATGTGAACAGCTACTTCATCGATTGGCAAAATTTCACTTCTAATGGCTGACATACTCGCCAAATTTAATGCTACTTCGTCGTTTGCGAATTTAGGCCATAAAATACCAGGTGTATCCAACAACAAAATATTCAGCTTCGTCTTAAGCCATGTTACATTTTGCGTAACTCCTGGGCGATTCCCAACGTTGGCAACTTTCTTCCCTGCCATTCGATTTATGAATGTCGACTTACCGACATTTGGTATACCTACAACCAAGGCCTTTATTTCCTTTTCACGAAGGCCTTTGGCTTTACGTTTAGTATTTATATCACGCGAAATTTCTTCCGTATATTTTATTATATCTTTATAATTTGTAGACTCCTCTAAGTTCGCTAAGGCGACTTTATATCCCTTATTTTCGTAATACTTCTGCCATTTTTCTGTTTCTGTCTTATCACACAAATCAATTTTAGACATGATCAATATACGGGGTTTTGAACCGATTAAATTATCGATATCTACTATCTTACTAGAATAAGGAATTCTAGCATCGACGATTTCATATACGATATCTATTAATGGCAATAATTCCGATATTTTTCTCTTAGTCTTAGCCATATGTCCGGGATACCAGTTGATACTGCTTTTTTGGAAACTTTTTTCTTCATTTGCCATATAATCACTTCCTCGCATAAAATCTATTTCATTATATCATACTTTTTAATCAAAAGAAAAAGTAGACATTAATCTACTCTATAAATTGTAATTTAGCGAATAGTAACTTAATTTTCTTTTTTATTAAACATATGGCGTACTTTATCTATTCGATT
>CALVQL010000067.1 GCA_944358235.1 uncultured Bacilli bacterium | reverse complement strand
ACTTGAATCCCAAATCTTCCTCAATCTTATAAATTCTCTTCGTAACCATCAAAATTGCTTTTTCATCTTCTTCAAGTCTAGCTACTATATCGACATAATGTCTTATTTTATCACCATCATCTCCCAACAAGGAATCCAATCTTTTTTCCGGATCAATCTTGCTCGCTCTTTCATATATCGATTTTATCTCTGATAAATTATTGAACAGAGAATTGTTATTTTCATAATCATCATCCTCACGATAACGTCCAGCTGTTTCATCAAAAGCTTTGACGACATAATCTTCCATAAATAATTCCGACATATCCTGATCTTCTTCATTAAAAGCAAATTCACGTGCTAACACTTGTAAAAGACATGCATAAACTTCAATATCAAAGCGATCATGTCCCGAAATTATCTGGCGCAATATTACTTCCGCAGCTTCAAGTTCGCCAATCGCCATATGCTTTTTAGCCTGATCCAAAAGCGTGTTTTTTCCAATAATACCATCTACTTTGACTTCGCCACTAACTTCAATTTTATATTTAGCAATCGCATCATCGACAATTATCGATGTATTGCAATATTTGCACTCCGTCTTCTTTAAATTATCATCTAATTCCAATGTCGCACCACAATTAGGACACTTTGCAGGAACTAACTTTATCATCATACCATCTCCTATATTAATTATATCAAACTCTACATATATATTCACCAAAATCAAGAATTATTATGACTGATTAACCGGCTAATTTCACGTCAATGCTTTTTATTGCATTACATACTAAAAGCACGTCAAAATTTACATGCTTTTAATAAGATTCATATACTCTAATTACTTGATATTCGTAATTAGAATCCGTTTCGACATATCCGATGGAAATTCCTTTTCCATTATTACTCGTTTGTTTTTCACGCGATAATTCTTTAGCTTCAGAAACTAAGGAATCGATTTCTTCGTCTGTTATTTCAGAATTATTAGCTTTAACCATATGGTCTATAAAATCAGGAACGAGCCCCATGTATTCACAACTCTTATCGACGTATAAGAACATATAATCGACAATTTCTTTGCTCGGATCATCTTCAAACTCTAATGGCACAACACCAAGAGAAATTCCCGTAACTAAAGTATACCAATATACGCCATCATCGACCTCTAAATAGTCACTAGACGCAACATTTAATATCTCTCCTGCATCCATAACTTCTGTATTGAACTTTGCAACTAAAACCTCGACAGTTTCCTCTTCAACGACACCATATCGCTCAATTGTATCTTTAGGCAAAAAATAATATTTTACACTGAGATAAACACCAACACTTAAAAGAGTGACAACAATTAAAACGATTATTAGTACTTTATTAGTCTTTTTCTTTTTTTCCATTCTATCCTCCAACTCACTATTTATAGTTAGAGTATAACATATATATTCTCTTATTACTACTATATAATTTATAACCAAATAACTTTATATACTAAAAGAGATGGATTAATAAATCCATCTTCAATTATCTTTCATTTATCGATATATCGGTCGATTCATTATCTGTATCGTAATTCGCATCAATTTCATATTCATCATAATTAATATCAAACGACACATCTTCATCAATACCAGTTATCTCTTTATCGACAGTACAAGTTATAGTGCCATCGTCATTTTTAATACAACTTGCATTATGCTCATTACCATCGACAGTTATAGTAAACCAATCTTTAACAGCATTGCTAACACTGTTATCAGTCAAGGCATTTACAGTAAATGTTCCAATACATAATATAAATATTCCAAATACGGCATATGTAATTTTTTTCAATTGCTTTCTCTTCATAATCTTCTCCTTTTCGTAATTTTCATAACCAATAATTTGATTTGTCATCATTTTTATATTTTGAGTATCAATTCTCATCACTTAATATCCTCCTTTAATTTTTTTCTAACTCTAAATAAAATAACTTTTACATGTGTTGATTTGATGTTCAGACTCTGTGCTATTTCTCTTATCTTATAACCTTGCACATAAAACAGATAAAATATTTCTTGCTCATTAGGACTTAATTTTGCTATTTTCTGTTTAATAATCAAAACATACTCTTGTCGCTTCCAATAATCTTGCATACCTTCATCAGTAAAAAGCAGATCATTATATTCGAAATTATTTTTTATTGCCCTTAATCTACTATAAGCACAATTTCTAGCGATAACTCCCAAATATGATTTTATATCTTTATTTATATTATTCTGATTTTTCCACAACAGATAAAAAACATCTGATATCATCTCTTCCTTGTCTTGATATGATAAAGAAGTACCAACAATATTGTTAATTATTTTAAAGACATAATTAGAATATTCATCGATAATTACTTCTATATTGAAATTGATATTATTACTCAAATTGATACCTCCTTTGAATCGATTCACTATAAAGACGCTGTTTCCAATTTAAAGGTTACAAAAAAAGTAGATTTTCATCTACTAATTACTAACTTTCTTACTTTTTATCTTTCCACTCATGATATAAAATATCTTTTAACACCAACATACTATCCAAATCGTTTAAATTATATTCTCTCTTTAAACTGTTTAACATATCACGAATCATTGACGAATATTTTAGAATATCCACTCTTTGCGGATATGTCGCTAATATGGGATATTTTTTACTCCATGCGTTAGTCCAATTAATCTTTGAAACCACTTCATCATTAGTACGATTTATCGCATCTTCTATATTTTTTAAATCGATATCGAATTCTATTAATTCGTCCAAAGATAGATTATAGATCTGGGATAACTTCTTTGCTTGATAAATATCCGGGATAGTCTCATCAGTTTCCCATTTAGAAATCGTCTGTCTACTAACCCCCAATTTCTCACTGACTGTCTCCTGGGATAACCCCACCCTTCTTCGCGCTTGAAATAAATTTTGACCTAATGACATTTTCTTCACCTCACGATAAGTTTACAAAATAAACAGCTCATTTTCTAGCAACTAGACAATACAATTTAGCACGTTTTATTGACCAAGAACTTTTTAATCACGTATTTCCGCAATTATATCTTTTAAACCAGAAAAATCAATAAAATCAACTTTCTGATTATATGTCTCGATCACCGCCCTATCTTCGGCGCTTTTTTTCTCATCTGGCAAATTTTTTACTGAATTATAAAGCAATCGCATCATATTTCTATGAATAAAACCTAACTCGTTATAATCTATTCCACCCCTTAAATGAAATATCTTTGCTCGAGCAATAATTTCACCACTCAACTGCCTTTCTATATTATCCATAATATTTTTAATATTCTCTTTCTCTTCTGGATTGGAAAGCCCAACTGTTACTATTATTAACTTTTTATCAGATAGATTCTTTAACCTTTTAAACGTCTTAGACATACCCAATATTCCACCAGCATAGATCCCTCCAAAATAGATAATATTATTATAACTATTTATATCCTTAACAGATTCAAAAGAGATAGCTGGAATATTCGTCATCTCAGCAAGTTTTAAAGCATATTTTCGCGTTGTCCCATAATGTGAACCATATATGATAATCCAATTCATCAAACTTCTCCTTTATTCAAAAATATTTTCTAAAAAAGAGCACAAATTAATTACTTTGAAAAAAGATCTATAACAATTTAAAATCATATAAATTCAACTGTTTCACTCAAATCTTTTCTTTCATTATGTGACGGATTGCCTTCATAGTCACTAGCCTTATACCCTATCGGAATTAGACAAATAGGTTCTATATTACTTTCTAGATTAAATTGTCTTTTCAATTCCTCTTTATCGAACATTTCAATCCATATATTATCGACGCCAATATTCGTCGCCTCTAACATCATATGTGTCGCAACGATACAAGCATCCATTTCATAGGTTGAATAGTTTGCATTCTTAAAAGCCAAATTTTTATCACTACATACGATTAATACCGTTGGAGCTCCATACCTACAAGGACTAACTTTATCAATTTTTTCTAATGCTTCTTGCGAGCTTGCTACATATATCATTTGAGGCTGCTGATTTTTCGCAGTTGGAGCTAATCTTCCAGCTTCCAATATTTTATTTATTTTCGCTCTTTCTATATTTTTATCACTAAATTTACGTGTCGC
>CALVQL010000066.1 GCA_944358235.1 uncultured Bacilli bacterium | reverse complement strand
CTTAATTGATGTAGGGTTGCTAAACCGAATCTTTCGGCATTGAAAATTATCATCATCGTGGCATTTGCAACGTCTACTCCTACTTCAATTACCGTTGTCGATATAAGTAATTGAACTTTTCCTTCTTTAAAATTGTTCATCACTCGTTCTTTTTCTTCTGATTTCATTTTACCATGAAGTATAGCTATTTCGTAATTGCCTTTTAAATTACTCTTTATGATTGATTCAATGTGTGCAATATCATTTAGCTCACTTTCTTCATCTTCACTTATTAGAGGCGCAATAACATACGCTTGATGGCCGCGAACTAATTCACTTTCCAATATATTAGCTACTTCTTTAATTTGATCTTCCTTATATACTTTGGTCACTATTTCTTTACGACCTGCTGGTTTTTCTCGAATTATGGAGATATCCATATCACCATAAATAGTTAATGCATAAGTACGGGGAATTGGGGTTGCAGACATATATATTACATCGACAGCATTTCCTTTATTTACTAGGGCCTTTCGTTGATTGACACCAAAACGATGTTGTTCGTCCGTTATAACTAGTCCTAAATTAGAAAACTCGATATCCTCCTCGAGAAGAGCATGTGTTCCGATTATGAGAGATATTTTTCCGGATTTTAATT
This sequence comes from uncultured Bacilli bacterium, assembly GCA_944358235.1. Taxonomy (GTDB): domain Bacteria; phylum Bacillota_I; class Bacilli_A; order RF39; family UBA660; genus CAG-582. The sequence continues at coordinate 3,501 of CALVQL010000066.1, read as the reverse complement.
GTTCTTTAATGCTGTTTTTTTCTTTTTTAAGAATTGATCCAGTCAATAAAGAGACTTCAATATTGGGAAATGTTTTTTTAAAATTAATATAGTGTTGCTTAGCTAAAACTTCCGTTGGTGCGAGAATTGCGCTTTGATATCCTAGATTAATATTCATTATTGCCGCAATAAATGACACAATAGTCTTACCACTACCGACATCACCCAATATCAATCTATTTAGGCGTTTTGGGGCATTAAAATCATTGATGATATCTTCAAGAGCTTTCTTTTGATCATTGGTCAGTTCAAAAGGTAACTTGGTGATTAATTGTTCGTAATCGTCTTTCTTTACTTCTTTTACCAAGTAATTATCAAATACTTGGTTTTTAAATTTCATCAAATTGACTTTGAACATAAATTCAAATAGTTCCTCATATTTAAGTCTTAGTTTAGCTTGTTTTAAAAGGTTGGTATTTGTCGGATGATGAATTTCGTTTATCGCTCTTTTGGTATCTAGAAGTTCATATTTTGTCGATATATAGTCGGGTATTATTATCGGAAAAGTTACATTTAATGAAAGAGCGTTATCTATTAGCTTGCGGATATTACTTATTCTTAAGCCACTAATTACGTGATAAACAGGTTCGACTTCTGTTTTGTATATTGGATATAATTTGATATCATTTGCAGTTAAGGTGTTCTTTAGTCGATCGTATTTCCCAATAACACTTATATTTTTTCCTACTAGAATGTTATTCTTTAAAAAAAGGCGATTATATATGACGACATTAAAACTAGTGTTTGAACTTACCATTTTAAAGGATAATTTAGTAAAATTACGGCGGATATACGCTACTTTAGGAAGAGATTCAACCATTCCGGTTATTACTCCGATTTCCAAATCGCCAAGCTCTTGAATATTTCTAGGACTGTAAACATTGTAACGATAAGGATAGTACCTTATTAAATCTTCGATACTGTATATATTTAATTTATTCAATAAAGTTATAGTTTTTGGTCCTATTCCTCTTACTGATTTCAATTCCATATTTTTCCCTCCAGTTGAAAAAAAGTGTTGACAAAATACGACTTTTCGATTAGTATATTAATCACCAATTCACTTACAGGCGAATTGGTGCTAGTATCACACTAGCCAACCCCTTTTTATTCTTTGGAGCTGTTCTCAGGGGGGACAGCTTCTTTTTTTTTATATAATTATTATACCAACAAAAAAAAGTTTAAGGAATTAAACTTTTTTTATATATAATTAAATATTACATTTTCTCCATTTTCATATCTATATATTGGGATTTTTATTCTATTAGAGATTTCAGTATCTCCAACTAATAATATATACTTTTTATCAAGACGATTTAAAATGTTGACGTTCATGGGATGACATACGATTTCATTTCCATTTAAATAGGCATAATTACAAGAACTGCTCCAATTCATAATAATTATATTTTCAGCATTAAGATGTTTTTTTATTATTTCTAAATCATTAGTTATCTTATAATTAATTAGCCCCATATTTTCGAAGATATAACGATAGACGAAGATATCACTATAACATAAAAGTGTATCAAGAATAAATATGTATCTTCTTTTAATAAAACGTTCATGTAAAATTCGACGTAATAAAGAAGTGAATTTGTATACATTATCTATTTTCCCATTTTTGATATATTTGCATTCAAATGTATGAACTTTATTTGAATATGTATATATATATCGATCCGTTATTTTAACATATATTGGTTTTATTATGACTTACCCTAATTCTGATAATTTTAAATCATAATATTTTTCTGGATTGACATTAGCTCCTTTATATACTAATTCAAATAAAAGCATATTCTGACTTACACTTACTACTTTATTACTTCCACTTGTTCCAATAACTTCACCAGAATTTACAGTATCGCCAACATTAACACTGACACCTGATAGACTTGAATATTTTGATACTAAGTCGTTAGAGTGTTTTATTTCGACAATTGTTCCAAATATTTCATCTTCTTCAATAGAAAGAATTTCTCCTTCAAGAATCGCTAATACTTCAAATGGCTGCTCACATCCGTATAATATTCCCGAATTTGGCATATAAGTATTTTCATAAAGTATTAAAGAATTTTCTTGACTTTCTCTTTCGGATTCGGAATCATAATATCCAATTTGAACGGTTACTGTTTCATCGACAAAAGGCTTTTTAATAGTATCGTCGACTTCTGATACAACTGGAACGGTATTGGTAATTATATCCCTTAGTACATACGAGTTGTTATCATTACTCAATGATGAGAAGAACTTACTCGAGATGTATGCACTGAGGCTTATTACACTTACTAACATAATTACCAAGAGACTCATCAATACCCAACTTTTTAAATGACGCTTTTTCATTATCATATAATCACCTTCCTAATAAGAAGTGTTGACTATATTCAAAAAAATATACCTAGCATTTGACAAATTGAACGCCAGAATAATAATAATTTAAGATTTCCTCATAATTTTTTCCATCTTGAGCCATAAAGTTTGCACCATATTGACTCATACCTACTCCATGACCATAACCATATGTCGTTATTAAATAGCCGTCGTCCTTTTTTTCGAGTTCAAAGTCCGTACTACGTAGACCTAAAAGATGGCGAAATTCAATACCCGTATAGGTATTATCATCAACTTTAACTTTATCAACGTGGTTAGTAGTGTTTCGACTTACTATTTCGATATTCGAAAATGATGAGAGTTTTTCTTCGAGATCATCATAACTAAAAAATGTCTCGACTTTAAAGTTAGTTGCTTCTTTATCCCAAGAAGAATCGACAGATGTTAAATTACTTTCATTGAAGACATACTCACTATTTTCCGTCATGCCATTGGATGTTGAAAAGTAGAAAGATTTGAACAATTTACCATCTTTGGTCATGATTATTCCTTGAGTGGATTTTACTGCATCTTGAATAATACTATAGTATTTATCGAAATCTTCGCCCCATTTTTCCTGCATAGCAGCTTGATCGATATAACATTGATCATCTGTTGTTGTTAGTAGATCGTAATCTTTTGTGCTATTTTCGACTTTATAAACAGCATATGTTCGAGATGCCACTGCCTGTGCCTTTAAAGCTTCTTTCTCAAAAGATGCAGGCATTTCGCAGGCGATTACGCCAATGATATATTCTTCAAGTTTTAGTAATTCATTAGAATCTCCATTATTGATTGTTACATAATTATTTTGAGGGTATTCGATTTTAAAAGATTTATTAAAGAAATAAAAAAACCAAATTAGCAGGACAACTAATATTGGTACAACAATAAGATATAGCAATTTTTTATTGATCATAATAGCTCCTATATAATTGAACTTATATTTACTATATCATATACAAAATTAGCAAGATTATAACTTAAAACTAATATAAAAACTATCGCTAATATTCTAGCCTCCCAAATGTGATTTTTCTTGATAAAATTATCAAAATTAATACCAGAGACAGCAAATGTACATAA
>CALVQL010000065.1 GCA_944358235.1 uncultured Bacilli bacterium | reverse complement strand
ACCTGGATCTATAACAACTCTTAATGACATAGACTCACCTCAATTTAATATATGAAAAAAAGACACATCACGTGTCCTTTTTATATATTATAAGATTTACTCTGTTCTTAAAGTCGCTCCACATTTTTTATTTAAGACTTTTAAAATTTTATTAATCTTTTCCGTTATTTGTTCACTAGTCATAGTAGTACCTTCATTAATCATCCTGACTTTTAAAGTTATCGACTTCTTACCATCAGGTATCTTTTCACCTCTATATTCATCGACAAACTCTACCTCAGCAACTAATGATTTTATGCTATCTGATAAAGTACTCCAAGCGACATCCTTATCGACGATGAGTGATAAGTCTTTTTCTACTAACGGAAGTTCTGGCAATCTTTCATATTTATTCGTCCTAGAAGCATAAGGGATCAATTTATCCGCATTGATTTCAAACATTGCAACATTTGCTCTCTTTATCTTCGCTTCTGATAAAGCCTGTATCGACACTAATCCTAAAGATCCGATAATCTCGCCATCTAAAGTGATATTCAAATAGGCATTTTTATCAGCCCATCCTGGTTTTTCTAGTTGTTCTAACTTCAACTCTTCCATATGACAGTAACGCGCCATATTTTCTAATACGCCCTTAGCTTGATAGAAAATATCTCGCGCATTTTTTCCGACAATACATCCCGTCAAATAATTATATTGAATCGGCAATATTTCATCTTCTTCCGAAGGACGATAATCACCTTTTATATATACCTGACTAGTTTCAAATAAATTGAATTCATCATAATAACGCAAATTTTTAGCAATAGCTTCCAACATTCCCGGAATTAAGGAACTGCGAAGATAAGCAAGTTCTGGTGCTGGTGGTGTTGCTAATCTTAAACTATTATCTAAATTAACCTTAGCTGCACGGATATACTTTTCATCAATCCAAGGATAAGTATAGATTTCATAAAAACCACAACGAAGAGATAAATACTCTTTTATTCTTCTATCTAATAGAACATCATTTTGTTTTATCGCATGTTCAATAGTTATATCGATATTTTTCGGTTCAAAACTATCGAAACTTAATATTCTAGCGATATCTCCCATCACGTCATCTTTTAAAGTTACATCACCCGTCGATCTCCATGATGGAACGACGACATCATAAGTCCCCTTTTTATAAGTGACCTCATATCCAAGTGCCGAAAGAATTTGTTCGATTTTCTCACGTGGTATTTTTTTACCCAATCTAGTATCTAAGAATTCCTCTGTAACTTCAATTCTATTATTCGGTGTCTTATTAGGATAGACGTCTACATATTTTATTATCTTACTATCCGGGAAAATCTCTTTAATCAATTCTAAAGCTAAATTAACACCTTCATCTACTCGTTGAGTATCCATTCCCTTCTCATATCTTATCGAAGCATCAGTCTTCTCGGCAAATCTCTTTCCAGTCTTTCTTACAGTATTTGCTGAAAAATTAGCGACCTCCAATACGACGCCCTTTGTATCTGGTAAAATAGAATCTTTCTTTCCACCTCTTATACCAGCTAATGCCATAGCATCAGATTCATCACTGATTACTAAATCATCTGTCGTTAGTTCGATTTTATTGTTATCGAGCAATAATAATTCTTCATTCTTCTTAGCATTTCTTACTACTATCTTTTCGCCACTGACATGTGTCTTATCGAAAGCATGAAGTGGCTGACCTACAGCAACCATGACATAATTCGTTATATCGACGATAGCATTTATCGGTCTTTGACCAGTTTTAACGAGCAATGACTGCATCCAAAGAGGTGAACTTTTTTCGTATATTCCATCGATTTCAACAGCAACATAACGACGACACTTATCCGGTTCTTTTATCTCGACATTGTATTCAGGTATATTCGCATCAATTTCGTATTTAGGTAACTCCTTTAAAGGAACATTATATATCGCACTTAATTCACGAGCAATACCATAATGACCCCATAAATCAGGTCGATTAGAAAGAGACTTATTATCTATTTCTAGTACCGTATCATTCATGAATATCAAATCAGCAATATTATCGCCTGGTTTACAATCTATTCCCTTCAAATCAATTATTTCAGTTTCATCAGTTGCTGGGAAAAAATCACTCAAATAGACTTCTGATGAGGCACATATCATTCCATAAGAAACTTCGCCACGCATCTTCGTCTTCTCTACCTTAACCGGCTCACCTTCCCCATGCCAGACGACCTCGGCACCAGGTTTCGATACAACTACATATTCACCAACATAAAGATTTGATCCCCCACACACGATCTGTACAGGTTCCTCTTCTCCAATATCTGTAATACAAATTTTTAAACGATCAGCATTAGGATGCTTATTGACCTCTAATATTTTTCCGACGACGATATCATGATATTTCAAAGCCGTATTCTCAACATGTTCTACTTCTACAGTACGAAGAGTCATATCACGAGCGATATCTTCATCCGTCAACTTATCAGGTAAATCGACATACTTTTTAATTAGATTTAACGATACTCTCATATTCCTAATTCCTTTCTACTTAAATTGCTTTAAAAATCTCAAATCAGCACTATGGAACAATCTTACATCATCAACTCCATAACGCATCATAACTAATCTATCAAGACCTATATTGATATAAAAACCTGTCCATTCATCCGGATCAATACCAGCCGATTTCAACACATTAGGATGAATTACTCCACCTGGCATAACTTCAATCCACCCATTATGATTACAGACCTTACATCCTTTTCCGCCACAAACCAAACATTCCATATCAATTTCATATCCTGGTTCTGTAAATGGGAAGAAACCTTCACGCATTCTCGTATTGATCTTCCTTCCAAACACTTTTTCCAAAATAGTTTGAATCATAACCATTCCTGATGAAAATGAAATATCCTTATCGACGATTAATGCTTCATATTGGAAAAACGCTCTTTCATGTCTAGCATCAGTCGTCTCATTTCTATATACTCCTCCCGGATAGACGAATCTTGCCGGAACACCATGCTTTTTTAAATAACGTACCGAAGCTCCTGTCAAATGTGGACGAAGACATAATCTCGATGCTCCTTCCTTATCTTCAGTACCTTCTATCCAATAAGTATCCATCGACTGACGAGCCGGATGATCTTTAGCAAAATTGAGATTATCAAAAGCATATTTTTCACTACTTATATCATCTTCACTATATACTTCAAATCCCAATGATAAGAATGCTTCATTTAGATCATAGCGCATCTGTGTTATCGGATGAAGAGCACCTTCATTAACTTTACTACCTGGTAAAGTCAAATCTATCGGTTCATCTAGCACACTCATCTCACTGATAAGCGTTTCTTCTTTAAGCGTTAACTTTTCATTAAACAAATTCTTTATTTCCGTAGCCAACATACCTATCGACTTTTTCTCATCTATCGAAAGATCACTCATCGATTTCAAGACTGATGCTAACTCACTTTTCTTACCGGTTAAATCTTTCTTGACAACTTCGAGTTCTGCCAAATCTTTTGCACTCTCGATTTTCTCTAATCCATTACTTTTAATTTGTTCTAATTTTTCTTTCATAACCATTTCCTTTCCAAAACTTTCGATATTTACCTAATAAAAAACGAGCACTCATCCAAAAGGACGAATTGCTCGTGGTACCACCTTTATTTATAGTATTTCTACTACCTCTTTAAAGATTAACGCTCTTACACGATTTGACTCCATCATTGAAATTCATTATATTCCCTTATCTATTATAGCTCTCAGTCGCCGGCTATAACTTCCTGTATAGAGTTTGAAAATAACTACTTAGATGACTTCTCCATCAACAAATTTCTACTTGATTATATTATAGAATTAAATATTTGTCAATTAATCAAATACAATAATTATTACTTATTATTAATAATATCTATGATTTCTCTCCCATGAAACTTTAACTTAACATCACTGAGAATTTTAGATGCTACTAATTGATCGAATGTCTCGATATTTTGAGTTAACATTTTATCCAACTCTTCATCAGTAAATATATAATATGCTGGAATATTATGTTTTTTCGCTTTAGCAAGACGATACTCTTTTAATTTATCTTTAATATCTATGAAGGTATATTTTAAAGCTGGATCATTTTTCACATCGACACATTTAGATAAAAGAGAATTTGCAACTTCGAGCATGGCTTTTTGACTTCGTAACGAGTCTTTTGAAGCACGATTTATATCTGTCTTTATATAATTTACCAATTGATCTACGCGAATAGTACAATTTCTGATATCTTTAGGAGCAT
>CALVQL010000064.1 GCA_944358235.1 uncultured Bacilli bacterium | reverse complement strand
GAATCACAGATGTTTGTCGATGAGTATTTTAAAGTACTTACACATTCTTCTTTTAAAAATATCAATACAATATTTAAATATTCTAATAGTATCGCTGCAAAGACGGAAGAATATTTAGTTTCAGCGCTTCTAAATGGTGTAAAAATTACTCTTTTATATCTTGATAATAATGATATTGAAGATGGCGTAGAAGTGTTTAGTGATGGTGTGATTATCGATAAGAATATCAATAGTGATGATAATACATGTCAAGGGCGTATGATCTTATCGAAGACGGCGATTAACTTAGCGCGTTTGGGATATAAATACTGTTATGATCAGATGGATGATTTTTATTCAGAACTTACGGATCTTATGGAACTTACTAAAAATCAATTGATGCAAAGATATGAACATCAAGCTAACAAATATAAAGATGGTTTTGATTATATCTTTGAGGATGATGTGTTGTTTGAATCGCGAAAGTTAGAAGCCAATCAAAAGGTGCGTAAAATTTTACGTCATGGTGTTTTGAATATCAGCTTTGTCGGGATTGTCGAATGTGTCGAATCTCTGTTAAAAAAAGATACCTTAGAAGCAAAAGATTGGAATGTCGTAAAAGATATCATAACTTTTATGCAAAAGAAGGTTGAAGAATATTCTCGCGATAATAAACTTAATTTTATCTTAAGTGAAGAAAGTGATTTTAAGATATCCCAAAATCTTTTGGGAATTGATAAAGCATTATATGGGGAGAACTCACTTCTAAAAAAAGCACATTATGCTTTATTTAGTGAAGTTCTAAAGAGTTTACCTCAAGAAAAATATCTAAATGCTTGTAACGAACTCATGCATCTTACTAATTTCAATTGTGAAGTGTATCTTCCAAAAAATAGTAGTCGTAAAAGAGTTATGGATTTATTAGAATTAGGAAAAAAATCAGGGGTCAAATTCGTGAAAGTGCAGGTGGGAAGATGATTATCGAAGGTCTTCAAAAGTTAACATTATTGGATTATCCTGGGCATATGGCCTGTGTAGTTTATACCAAGGGATGTAACTTCGCGTGTCCATTTTGTCAGAATTCGAGTTTGATAACTTGTGATAAAGCTAAGGGACGTATTCCAGAGACCGATATTTTTGAATATCTGGAAAAACGCAAGGGTATTTTAGAAGGAGTTGTCATTACGGGGGGCGAACCGTTAATCCAACGAGATATAAAGAAATTCATCAAGAATATTAAAGATATGGGATTTTTGGTAAAGCTAGATACAAATGGCAGTAATCCTGAAATGTTGAAAACATTGATCGATGAAAAACTGGTCGATTATGTAGCTATGGATATCAAAAATGTGTTTTCTAAATATGATTTAAATATCGGTAAGAAGACACGAATAGAGAATATCGAGCGCAGTATAGCAATACTCAAAGAGGAAAAAGTCGACTATGAATTTAGGACGACGATAATAAAAGAATTCAATACAATTGAGGATATCTGTAAAGTATGTAAGATGATCGGACCCCATTCAAAATATTTTTTACAGAACTTTGAAGATAGTAGTGATGTATTAAACCATAGCTTACATGGATTCACACATGATGAATTAGTTGGTATAAAAGAGCGATTAAAGGGCGAGTTTCCTAATGTGGTAATTCGAACTTTATCATAAATAGAGGAGGAGTTAATATGTATAAAGTAAGAAAAAGAGAAGGAAAGATTGTAAAATTTGATATTGAAAAGATCAAAAAGGCTATTACGAAGGCGTTTGATTCGGTCGATAGAAATTATGATGAGAATGTCATCGATTTTCTAGCATTAAAAGTTACTGCTGATTTTGAACCGAAGATGAAGGATGATATTATCGGTGTTGAGGATATTCAGGATAGCGTTGAGGAAGTACTTATCAAAGCGGATTATAGCGATGTTGCTAAGTCATATATCCTATATCGTAAATTACATGAAAAACAGAGAAGTATGAAATCGACTCTACTTGATTATAAAGATGTCGTCAATAGTTATATCAATGTAACTGATTGGCGTGTTAAAGAAAATTCGACAGTTACTTATTCTGTTGGTGGATTAATCTTAAGCAATTCTGGAGCTATAACGGCGAATTATTGGTTAAGTGAAGTATATGATGAAGAAATTGCTAATGCTCATAAAAGTGGAGCAATGCATATTCATGATTTATCGATGCTTACGGGATATTGTGCTGGATGGAGTTTAAAGCAACTCATTCAAGAAGGATTAGGTGGTGTTCCAGGTAAGATAACTTCGTCACCGGCTAAACATTTATCGACGTTAACAAATCAGATGGTTAACTTCCTAGGAATATTACAAAATGAGTGGGCTGGAGCACAAGCATTCTCGTCATTTGACACTTATTTAGCACCATTTGTAAAAGTCGATAATCTCGATTATCATGAAGTTAAACAATGTATTCAATCGTTTGTATATGGAGTTAATACGCCATCACGTTGGGGTACTCAACCGCCATTTACTAATATAACTTTGGATTGGACTGTTCCTAAAGATTTGGCGGAACTAAATTGTATCGTCGGTGGTAAAGAGATGGACTTTAAATATAAAGACTGTCAAAAAGAGATGGATATGGTCAATAGGGCATTCATCGAGATAATGATCGAAGGAGATGCTAATGGACGTGGTTTTAGTTATCCAATTCCGACATATTCGATAACGAAAGACTTCGATTGGGGAGAAAAAGAAAATAACAAGTTATTATTCGAGATGACTGCTAAATATGGAACGCCTTATTTTTCAAACTATATAAATAGTGATATGGAACCGAGCGATGTACGAAGCATGTGTTGTCGTTTACGTCTCGATTTACGTGAACTTCGAAGAAAATCTGGTGGATACTTCGGAAGTGGTGAATCAACAGGTTCAATCGGTGTTGTAACGATTAATCTACCGCGTATTGCATATTTAGCTGAAAATGAAGCGGACTTCTATGAGAGATTGGAAAAACTCATGAATATTGCCGCTAGATCTTTAAAAATCAAGAGAAATGTAATCACTAAATTGTTAAATGAAGGCTTGTATCCGTATACTAAAAGATATTTGGGAAGTTTTGATAGTCATTTCTCGACAATTGGTCTCGTTGGAATGAATGAGGTTGGACTTAATGCTAAGTGGCTTCGTGAAGATTTAACTCATGAAAAAACACAAAAATTTGCCAAAGATGTCTTGAATTTCATGCGTGAAAAATTATCCGATTATCAAGAAGAGTATGGTGATTTATATAATCTGGAAGCAACACCTGCTGAATCGACATCTTATCGTTTTGCTAAACATGATAAAGAATTGTATCCTGATATTATTACTGCTGCTGATGGTGATGAAGCGCCATATTATACTAATAGTTCTCATTTACCAGTAGGTTATACATCTGATATATTTGAGGCTTTGGATATTCAAGATGATCTTCAAACATTATATACGTCTGGTACTGTCTTCCATGCTTTCTTAGGTGAGCGTTTAAATGATTGGCAGTCAGCAGCTAAATTGGTTCGCACTATTGCCGAAAATTATAAGTTGCCTTATTATACGATTTCACCAACATATTCTGTATGTAGTAAACATGGTTATATCAGTGGCGAAGTATATAAATGTCCTACTTGTGGCAACGAAACAGAAGTTTATAGCCGTATAACAGGTTATTATCGTCCAGTTAAGAACTGGAATGATGGTAAGACTTCGGAGTTTAAACATCGTAAAGTATATGATGCTGATAAAGCGCTAGCTTGTGAAAAGACGGGGCATCAAAATTGTGAGTGTAAAGACGAAGAAACTAATGATGCTGTTATGAATGATGGAATATTCTTATTTACGAAAAAGGATTGCCCAAATTGCAAAGCTGCTAAGGAATTGCTCTCATCTAAAGGTGTAGAATATCAGGAAGTTGATGCCGAACAAGAGATTGATACTGCTAAGAAATTGAAATTACGTCAAGCGCCAACATTGGTTGTCGTTAAAGATGGCGAGATTACAAAATACAGTAATGTTTCTAATATAAAGAAGTATTTGGGATAGTTATGTACGATGTCATCATTGTAGGAGCAGGTCCAGCAGGACTTACAGCTGCTGTCTATTGTCTTAGAAATAAAAAAAGTGTATTGGTACTTGAAAAAGAAGCAATCGGTGGTAAGATTGCTTCTTCGCCTCGTATCGATAATTTTCCAACCTATAAAAGTATAACTGGTTCGGAATTCGCACAGAAATTAGCAGATCAAGTTAAAGAACTTGGAGGTTTAATCAAATTCGAAGAGGTTTGTAGTATTAAAGATAGTAAAGTAATTACTAGTGATAATACTTATGAAGCTAAAGCAATTATAATTGCATCGGGAACCCATTA
>CALVQL010000063.1 GCA_944358235.1 uncultured Bacilli bacterium | reverse complement strand
TTACTATAATTAAATTATAATTTATAAAGCAAATATTATCAAGCACTTATCCCGAATAGACGCCAAATTTACTTTCTTCTATTCTCACTTATCAATTCCATATCCACCGTAAGCTGTTTAATTCTTTCAATAATACGACGTGCCTTTATGACATCAACTCCATTTTTCGTCTGCGAAAGATGAATTTCTAGTTCTTCAATTGTAAGATTCGAAGTTAAAAACGTCGGAAGACAAGCATCCATTCGATATTGCAAGATTGTTCCTAAGATCTCATCTCTACTCCAAGAAGTAACACTTTCCGCACCAATATCATCGATCAATAAAATATCACATGTTTTTAAATCGTGCATTTTTTCTTCAAAATCATCCGAAAATGATGCTTTTAAAATCCGTAACATCTCCGGATAATAGATAATAATCGTCTTGACTTTTTTCTTAGCAAGTTCATTTAAAAGTGCTGCTAGTAAATATGTCTTTCCACTTCCAAAAGAGCCATGTAAATATATTCCTTTAATATGCGCATTTTTTTCGTATTCCTTGTAAAAAGAATTTATCCATTTTATGACTTTCGCACGCTTCTTATCCGTCAAATCGATATCAGCAAGACGTGCATTTTTAATAGCATATGGTTCCTCAAATGTTATCGAACGTGTACCATCAAGGGCGATTTCTTCTTGTTTATATCGACAAGCCACATAATTAAAGCGCAACTTGTCATCCTCCTTCTTTGGATAATAAACACAACCAGCAATTGCATTCTTACAAAATACTAATCCTTGACAATTCGCACAATTTTTGAGTTCACAAACTGATCGTTCGAGTTTTGAAGTATATTTCTTGGCAATATCTTCATTGACCCCTAATCTAGCAACTAATCTTTTAAATTCCTCATCTTTCAAAGCCTTAACATAGTCTTTTAAAAGTTCATGATCGATATCTTTTTTACTCTTATAAACATCAATACTTTCCAATTTTTCCATCAAATCACCTGAATTCTTTGAATAAATCTTCTAATTCTTCGAGTTCTTCTTTACTCATTTCTTCACTCTTATTCTCTTTATACATCCAAGACGGAGCTTTGATCTCAGATGTCGGTTTTACTTCTTTAACCGTCTTGACAATCTTCTTATGCCCCTTTTCAGCAGCTTCCATTGCTTCTGGTACCGTTTTTATTCCTTTACGAGCCCAATTACCTGCTATCGCTTCCAAATACTTTTGATTTAACTTGCCATCATTAACTCTTAAAGCATAGTCGATTAAAACATTCAAAACTCCTGGTGGAAGTTCAAAATCAACCGCTAAATGCTCGAGCAACTTAAGATCACGACTGCTTGGTTTAACTCCTTTATTCTTACTCTTTAAAAAATCATATGGTTTAGTATTTTCAAAGACATAGATCATCTTACCACGATTAGAAGTATCCCCCTTAGGTGTCTTAAGATGTTCCGGCTGAAAACGATAAATTAAGGTCGGCAGATTTCCATTATGATTATACTCATAATTTTTTCGCGTTGCCTCACGCAATTTGTCTTTATTAATCAACCCGACATCATCGATTATCAGACGAATTATCTCACTCATCTTAAGCGAATCGATATTATAAATAAATGCCAATTGATTGATAAGATCACGCGTCTTTTTATTAAATGTTCGCGAGTTTACAAGTCCTTTAGGAAGTGTAGAAATAATCAAATCAAAATCAATAGTATTTTGAACATTTACCCCTAACTTATTCTGTCTTCTAATCTGTTCATTATTGGCCTCAAAAGGTGTAACGGTCTTGAACGTATCGTTCATACTGGCCGTAACTTCTTCATAATCTTTAATACTAAAAGAACTCTTTTTATAGTAATTGAGTAAAGTATGATATTCGGCTTCACCAATGTTGTTGAGAAGCAAGACACTTAATATCGGATGATTGAAGAATTCATAAGGACTTATCGGTGAATATAATTCATAAAGATATTTATTTAAATTATCACCACGATTGATATAACTTTTCAAAAGGCCGACAGCTTCTAATGACTTACGAGCATTCAAAATGACATCCAATGGACTTTTGATAATCGTCATCAAATGATGATGTGTATAGTCCCTACTCATAATTTCAAGCTTATCTAAATCACTCCACAACGTCAAATATAAACTTACAGCAATCGGACCAATAATAGGTTCATACAAACTTATAATCGTCTTCTTATCAAGTTCTGTAAGAATAGTTTGGTTGACAACAGTATATATATCAGCTGGCAATAAATTATCTTTCATCCTACTTCACCCTGTATAATTATTTTATAGTATTTCTCTAGATTATACAATAAAGAAAAGGAGTTATTTTCTCCTTTTATAGCGCAATTTCTTTACTCTATTGTATTTTTTTAAATATTCATTACTTTTAGTTTTATCACCCAAAGCACCATATAAAACACTGATAACACGTGATGCTTCAGGCGCAAAACCAGGTCTAATACTCTCATAATCTAGCATATAGTTTAAAGCTTTTTCAAACTCACCATCGTTCTGATAAAGACGTGCTAAACGATAAAGAACAGTCGGCTCTTTAGAAATATCAAGTGCTTTCAAATAATCTTGAATAGCTAAATCACGCATATTCTTTTTTTCATAAATCATCGCTCGCAATTGGTAACCCTTATAGTTAATATCATTATCCAATTCTATGTACTTATTAATTGTCGTTAAAGCCTCATCATAATCACGCGCCAAAAGACAATCCTTTGCTTTTTGATATAACTCTTGCTTCAAAAGATAATCATCAGTTGCCATATCTTTTTCTTTAATCTCCATTCGACGAAGATGATGAGTTACATCACGATCTAAAGATGTACCAAATATATACTGTTTATACTCATCCAATTCCAATCTCGCTGTTTTCAAATCATCATTGTTATTAGCAGTTCTGAATTTTTCATAAATCTCTAAAGCTTTACTCTTTTGAAAAGAACTCAATAATGCAAGATTAGCAGCAATATCGATTTGCAATTGCGAATTAACAAGCGAAAAATCATGATCAAAAAAATAATTTAGTGCTGCTAGTGCATCTTTTTTATTTTTATAAAGTCTGACGACTTCCCTTAACTTATCGACAATATCCAATTTATCTTCTTTATTTTCATCTAAAACCACAAGCGAAACATCATGCTTAAATAAATTCATCATATATGTTAACAAAGCTTTATATAGACGAATATCTATACTTCTAAATTCCGATGCAAATACTTTCCAATAGCGTTTATTTAAAAGTTCATACGCACTGACATAGTCCCCATATTCTAAAGACACTTTCAATTTATTTACATCATCTTTATCTTGGGAATCAATCATTTCAAAATAAGTAGCATCGATCATATGATTTTCACAAAGATGAATCATTTCGATAATATTAAGCATATTTTCTTCTACCGTACATTTTCCATCTATGGCTTGCAAAATTTCTAATTTTTCATTCAATAACTCTTCTAATTTATTAATATCATCCGAATCAAGTAATGCACTACCATAAGATGATTTATCAAAAATAACTTTCTTTACTTCACCATTGATTTCTTTAATACGCACTAGATATTCTTCCTTGTGTTTCTCTACCTCTATAAGTTGTAATATCTTATCCAAAATAATCGAATATAATTCTATTTCGTCATAATTATCTATTGGTTTGATATTTCGGCGATCTAATTCCAAGATATTATCAATACATCTTTTGGCTTCTCGAAAATCATGACACTTCATTGCCTCATAAAATCTTCCAAAAAAATCAGTCTCATTATGCACATAATAGTGACTTATATTATCAGTTCCATACTTTCTAACATTGAAAAAAGCATATGCTAACTGTAATACAAAATATTCAAAACGCGATAATTCTCTAACTGCCGCTCTTTCTCTTAACAAATCAACGACATCTGATAAGCGCTCGTCAAGAACTAATTCTTTGATTTTAGTAGCTGAAACTTCAGACATTAAATCTTTATCATTGTTTTTTTCATCTTCTCTTTGTAAAGAAGATGTATCAATAGTTTCCATTTCTTCTTTTAAAGTATTTTGATCAGATCCATTTTTTGATGCAGCAACTGCCCTTTTCTTGTTTTTCTTGTCAATATCAATCAAGCTATGAAGTAATTCCCTTATAACTCCTAACGTTTCAGAAGAATTCTTATAAGTACATTTTCCAATATTACGATAAGCGACCAAATAATCATTAGAAGCCAAAGCAGCATTTAAAATATCAAATGGACTATTCATAGAACTATAATCCAGCTCTTTTTCAGATAGTAACACTCCCTTTTTAGCATCTCTAATAGCCTCTAAAATACCTTTTATTTTACGTGAATTATCTTTCAAATTACGTGGACAATTCTGCAGATTTAAATCCATATGATATAGCGCACTATCATAATCTTTATCAGCCACTGCCCTTTTAAAATCCTAATAATAATTTGGACTTTCGAG
>CALVQL010000062.1 GCA_944358235.1 uncultured Bacilli bacterium | reverse complement strand
CAACCGGGAATTTTGGGAACATCTTCGGACTCGGTAGCATATCATGAGGAATTCGAATATGAACTGTTACTTGCTAACATTTACGATGATCTTAAGTTTTTAGGGATATCTTTTGAAGATGCCAATCCTAATGATGCAATAACTTTGGATTCGTGGAAAATAGCGTTGATGGTATCACAAATAGAAGATGACATGCTTTATGATTACCATTTCTTACGTCAATTGCCAAATGGGATTTGGTATCATAAAACAGGGTGGTATCAACCGCCAACTAAACTTGATAGTCATTTTCATGTGATTAAAGACCCACAAAACTGCTATTTAAAGGGGCGAATTTATCGTAAGTGTCTTCGTTTAAAATTAGATGAATAATTAAAGATAATATAGACTAATTAGAACGATATAATGTTTGTTATAATACTGAAAATATGTTAATATAATGGAGTAAGTATTTATGAGGTGATATTGTGCAAGAATTTATAATGTCGATAATGGGAAAATACGGATACATTGGCGTCTTCTTTTTGATTGCAATCGAAAATATTTTTCCACCAATACCATCGGAGGTAATTCTGTTATTCGGTGGATTTATGACGACGTATACCAAATTAAATGTCGTCATTATGATTATTGCCGCAACACTTGGTTCTTTAGTGGGTGCTCTTGCTCTATACTATATTGGTAAAATATTGAATAAAGAACGCCTTAAAAAAATCGTATCCGGAAAAGTCGGAAAAATCTTGCGT
Organism: uncultured Bacilli bacterium; assembly: GCA_944358235.1. Taxonomy (GTDB): domain Bacteria; phylum Bacillota_I; class Bacilli_A; order RF39; family UBA660; genus CAG-582. The sequence continues at coordinate 3,906 of CALVQL010000062.1, read as the reverse complement.
TTGAAAAAAAGTGATATCGACAAGGCCGATGAATGGTTTGATAGAACAGGAAATAAAAGCGTGTTCTTCTGTCGTTTCGTACCAATCGTCCGCAGTTTGATTTCTATCCCTGCTGGTATGAGTGAAATGCCAATGGTTAAATTCTTGGTATATACGACAGTCGGTTCATTGATTTGGAATACTGTTTTAATCGTTGTTGGATCAATTGTCGGTGAGAATTGGGTATCTATTCTAGATGTTATGGATAAATATTCTCATGTTGTTGCAGCCTTTATCGTTATTGCCTTTGTTGCTTTCGTCTGCGTCTTCTATAACAATAAGAGGACGAAAAAAAATCGCTAGTTATTCATAAAACAGCCGATTTTACTCATTAAAAACGAAAAAGTTGTGAAAAACTCTTGATTATTCATACAAAATACGATATACTCAAATAGTCTTGAATTAGAGATTGTTTTGGGAATGCCCAAGTGGCGGAATAGGTAGACGCACAGGACTTAAAATCCTGCGGGTGTTAAAACCCGTGCCGGTTCAAGTCCGGCCTTGGGCACCACTTACGGGCGATTAGCTCAGTTGGCTAGAGCATCTGCCTTACAAGCAGAGGGTCGTAGGTTCGAGTCCTACATCGCCCACCATTTTATTTTGCCGACATAGCGTAACTGGCAGCGCAACTGACTTGTAATCAGTAGGTTGGGGGTTCGACTCCCTCTGTCGGCACCATTTGTTGGAGGGTTAGCGAAGTGGTCAAACGCGGCAGACTGTAAATCTGTTCCTTCGGGTTCCATGGTTCAAATCCATGACCCTCCACCATTTTACTGCCTCGTAGCCAAGTGGTAAGGCATCAGACTTTGACTCTGACATTCCGGTGGTTCGAACCCACCCGAGGCAACCAAAAATTGTTCCGCTAGCTCAGTCGGTAGAGCATTTGACTTTTAATCAAAGGGTCATGAGTTCGAATCTCATGCGGGACACCATTTAAGTCTATTAATCAACGTTATTGCGTTGATTTTTATTTTTTATAAAAAAAGTGTATATAAATTCGGATAATGAATATAATAATAACAGGTAATCAAAGAGAATTAATCGATTACCTGATAAACGAAAGAGAAACTAATAAGTAATTTAGTTTCTCTTTTTTTGGTAACTTATGGTTTTAAATAGGAATATATATAAAATAGGGGGGAAAATAAAATGAATGTCTTTATGGAATTTTTAAGCGAATATGGACCTACTATGCTCTATACTATTATTTCGGGAATAATATCTTATATAGCTATAAGAATAAAGAATATATATACTAATTATACTAATGAAAAAGTAAAAGAGAGTATTGTCAAAAACTGTGTAAAAGCTACTGAACAGATTTATGCGAATTTATCTGGAGAGCAAAAATACGAAAAAGCTTTTGAAGCAATTAAAGAGATGATGCAAGCTAAGAAGATAGATATAACCGATTTTGAAATAAAGATGCTTGTTGAGGCCGCTTGTAATGAATTAAATAAAGCATAAAAAAATCTATTTTAAGCAAATAGATTTTCTTTATAACGTATCTTTTTATCAGATATAATTATACATAAATTATCTTCGTCTAAAAACGCATCCTCATATTTATTTTCTAAAATACCATTATTTACTACACGCTTTTTAGCAAGATCAAATTCTTGATAACGACCATTAGTAAAACTAATTCCTATTTTGACGATATCCCGTTTGTTGAGTAGACGATTTATACTATCTTTCATCTTATTTGAATAATTATTTAAAATTTTTATCATAAAAAAATTGGCGAATAAATTTTCCGAATTCTGACCCTTAGAATAACAGAGCTCTTCACCATTATCATCGATATTGGCGATATAGAAATGATTGAAGTCATCTGATGATATAGAGATGATATCTTTATTATTTGTAGTAATATCGATGTTGTATATACATTCTCTTACCATGTTATCACCTATATAAATTATAACACAAATTAGCAAAAAGTGATGTATTTTTTATTGCGTATTAAATATAATTAAAATATACAGATTTTAGTTGAATTTTTTTCAAAATATGCTATAATGAAGAAGTAATTCGAATTTGTATGCGCTCATAGCTCAATTGGATAGAGCGTTAGACTACGGATCTAAAGGTTAGGGGTTCGACTCCCTTTGGGCGCACCATATTCGAGAAGTAGCACAGCTTGGTAGTGCACCTGGTTTGGGACCAGGGGGTCGCAGGTTCGAATCCTGTCTTCTCGACCATTTGTTATTTAACCTCTTATTGAGGTTTTTAGTTTATTATAGGAATTTTTCGGGAAGTGGCTCAGCTTGGTAGAGCGCTTGCTTCGGGAGCAAGAGGTCGTCAGTTCAAATCTGGTCTTCCCGACCATTTGTTAAAGTAAGCAGGTAACTGCTTTTTATTTTGTAAAAAATATCGTCAATTATGCTATAATTATAATGGTGAAGATATGAAGTTTAAAGTTAGTAAATTATTGTTAATCGTTTTGTTAGGAATCATACTTTTTGTTCCTATAGCATATTTCCGAGCCGATTCTGGATGGGATGCTGATTATGGTGGAGGTGGCTCCTACGGTGGTGGATCATATGATGGCGGTTCGTATAGTGGTGGTAACTGGGGATATAGTGGTGGTTCTATATCATTTGGTGATAGTAGTACGGCAAGCATCTCCGCTATAGTTACTATCATAATAGTAGCAATTATAATAGTAGCGGTCGTCAAGAATAGTAAAGGTAAAACTGGTACGAATAATAGAACTACATCTAGTACCAGTGCTACATATATGAGTCAAGAAGACATTAATGCCATTGATCCAACTATTAACATTGAACGTACTCTTGATGAGTGCTTTGAAATATATCGCAAAGTGCAATATGCTTGGAGTCAATTTAACTATGAAGAACTATCTGAGTTATTATCTGACGAATTATATAATAACTATAAGATGCAACTAGAAACTCTTAAGATGAAAAAGCAAAAGAATCTAATGGAAGATATAACCTTTGTAACTGGTGGCATTAAAAGTGTTGCAAATAATGGCGATAATCAAGAAGTAGTAGTTGGACTTACTGTAAGAATGAAGGACTATGTTATTAATGAAACTACTAATAAAGTTGTTCGTGGAAGTGACCAATATACTCTTGAAATAACTTATGATATTACTTTAATAAGAACTAAGGGAAAAGCCCTAAATAATTGTCCTAATTGTGGCGCACCATTGAGTGATAATGCCCGTGAGAAATGTGAATACTGTGATGCTGTAATCGTCAAGGGTAATCAAAAATTTGTCATGAGTAAGAAACAAAATATTCATCAGAGGAGGGTGTAAATGAATATAAGTGAATATGATAATACGATTGATAATGCCCAATTTAAAACCAAAGTAGACAATATATTTGTAATGTTATTTACGAGTATAATGCAAGGGGACATCAGTCGTTGTAAGCATAAAATAAGTGATAATATTTATGCCAAATATGAATCTATAGTTAACGATTTAAATGCCAAAAATCAACGTCAGATGTATGATGAACTAAACGTCAGCTCTACTGAAATCGATGATGTAAAAATTGAAGACGGATATATAGTTGTTTACGTTACTTTAATATCTAAATATATGGACTATATCGTTTCTAAAGAAGATTTTACACTTATAAGTGGCGATAACAATAATCGTATAATGAAGACTAATAAACTAGTATTAAAAAAGAAGACTGACGCTGAAGGCTTAAAAAGTGCAAGACGATGTCCGGGATGTGGAGCACCAGCTGATGTATCTAACACTGGTATTTGTGAATACTGTGGTGCTAGTTTCAATACCGAGAAATATGATTATATATTAGATAGTATTGAGACTTATTAAAAGCGAATTGTTTCGCTTTTTTTATATGTTTACAATTTCACACA
>CALVQL010000061.1 GCA_944358235.1 uncultured Bacilli bacterium | reverse complement strand
GGACTGACTAAGCGAGATGGTCAATTTCTGGTATTACGTAACGGTATCAAATATGATGATTTTAAAGATATCGAAGGACTTACGATACTTGCAGGAAGAAGCGGCGGCATGCCATTACTAAATTTCCAGAACGCCCTAAAAAATGCCGGAATAAAAGATGTTACAATCGATACATCTGTCGAATTTGCAAACTTATCTAGTGCATTTATCGCAGGTAACGGCGATGGTGTAAATCTATTCGAACCAAACGCTTCGACATTAGTAAAAAACGGTTATGGTTATATTGCAACTAGTATCGGTACCTATTCCGGAGAAGTTCCTTATACAGCATTTAATGCCAAAAAAAGTTATATCGAAGATAATCGTGATATTATCGATACTTTCTATAGTGGTATTGCTAAAGGCCTTGATTACGTAAATACCCATAGTGCCGAAGAAATAGCAACCATTATAGCAAGCGAATTTCCTGATACAAGTATGGAAGACTTAATAACCATGGTCGACAATTATAAAAAATACGACTCATGGTTATCTAATCCAGAAATAACTGAGGAAACATTTGAAAATCTAGAAGATATAATGATAGATAATAACGAATTAGACGCCTATGTTAAATATGCCGATCTAGTATATGATCTTAATTAATGTTTCTAACATATCCAAGACATATCACACACCCACTAAAGAAGTAATCGCTTTAGACGACCTAAATTTTACGATTAACGAAGGCGAAATATTAGGAATCGTCGGCACTAGTGGCTGTGGAAAGTCAACCCTCTTGAATATACTCACCAATCTCGAAAAATCTGACAGAGGAAGCATAACTTCTTCTAAAAGCATCGTGATTGGTTACATGATGCAAAATGATGCCCTACTTCCGTGGTTAAACGTCTACGATAACGCTATATTAGGTCTTAAACTAAAAAAGATTACCACTAAAGATAACTTAGCATACGTCGATAATCTACTAAAAAAATATGGGCTTTATGAATTCAAAAACGAATACCCAAATAGTTTATCAGGTGGTATGCGTCAAAGAGTTGCATTAATCAGAACCCTAGCTATAAGACCAAATATTTTATTATTAGATGAACCTTTTTCTAAATTGGATATCGACTCGCGAATAACTATAAGCGACGACGTCTATAAAATCATCAAAGAATTGGGAATTACTACCGTCTTAATATCACACGATATCGCCGAATCAATCTCTTTAAGTGATCGCATTATCGTTCTTACCAAACGTCCAGGAAAGATAAAAAACATCTATGAGGTTAATATTAATGAAGAGACAATTCCCAGTAAGAGAAGAAATAGTGAATATTTTCTCGAATTATATCAGACAATTTGGGGTGATATAGACCATGTCTCCTGAACAGAAAAAATACTTAGCTAATATTCGAAAAAAGGATTTGTTAGTAAAATTTGCCCAAATATTCTTATTAGTTACGTTTATTATATCTTGGGAATTGCTAGCAAGATATGAAATAATCGATTCCTTTATCTTCTCTAGTCCATCAGAAATAATCAAAACTTTGATCAACCTTTATAATGACAACAATTTATTTAAACATATATATACTACTAGTATTGAAGTAATAATTGCCTTCTCTGCTAGTTTAATCATCGGTTTCTTAATTGCTCTTCTCTTTTATATATTCCCCTTGATAAAGAGAATTTTAGATCCATTCATTACGATGATTAATAGTCTTCCTAAAGTTGCTTTAGGCCCACTAATAATTATTTGGATGGGAGCAAACGTCAAATCGATAATATTTATGGCCTTACTAATTAATCTCATCGTTACGATTATAACTATCCATAACGGTATGCTTGCAACCGATGCTGACAAGATAAAATTATTCAAAGTGTTAGGGGCATCAAAAAAAGATATGATTACTAAATTAATCATACCATCAGCCAAAAACGAGATAATTTCGGCCTTAAAACTCGATATATCTATGTCTTTAATTGGGGTAATAATGGGTGAATTCTTAAGTTGTAAACAAGGAATCGGATATCTAATATTATATGGAACTCAGGTATTCAATTTATCTTTAGTGATGTGTGGAATATTCATATTGTTATTATTATCTTTTATTTTCTACGAATCGATAAATATACTCGACAAAAAATTAGCAAAGAGTACAATTCAACCATTAGACTAAAAGCATCTTTATAGATGCTTTTTATGATATAATTACTATATGAGGTGGAAGTATGAATTACAAAGAAATAATGTTAAGACATGAAAAAGATTTATCAGATTACGCTTGTAAAGATAGCGATGCAATTCGTCTTTTCGGAAATTTATCTGATGATTTAAGACCGAATTATTTCCGAGACACAGATCGAATAATCTATAGTCTTTCTTATACTAGATATATCGACAAAACCCAGGTATTTTCCAAACAACAAAATGATCACATATCCAAACGAATAATTCACGTTCAATTCGTAAGTAAGATTGCCCGTACGATAGCACGAGCTCTATCATTAAATGAAGATTTAGCAGAAGCAATCGCTCTTGGGCATGATATAGGTCATGTTCCTTTTGGACACTTAGGAGAAAAATATTTAGACGAGATATCCATGCGATACGGTGAAGGTCACTTCATGCACAATGTCCAATCAGTAAGAACTCTAATGGTCTTGGAAGATAATGGAAAAGGAAAAAATTTAACTGTTCAAACTCTCGATGGAATTCTCTGTCATAATGGTGAATTTGTTCAGGACTTTTATCGACCAAAACAAAAAACCAAAGATGACTTTTTAAATGACTATTACAGTTGCTATAAAGATGCAAGCTACATAAAAAAATTAGTACCAATGACCCTTGAAGGATGTGTCGTAAGAATTAGTGATATCATCGGTTACCTAGGTCGTGATATCGAAGACGCTGTTCGTTTAGGTGTTTTCGACATTCATGAGTTACCTGAAAGCATAAAGGACATTTTAGGTGACAATAATCGAGATATTATAAACAATATCATTAAAGATATTATCGATAACTCTTACGGCAAAGATTATCTCAAAATGTCTCCAAATATATATAAAGCAATTAAAGACTTAAAACATTTTAATCAGGAACATATATACAACAAAGCCAATTCTGATGCAGCTAAAGAAAAGATTCGTATGATGTTTAACGAATTATTTGATTATCTTTTATCAGTTTTAAAGAATAATGATTATACGAATGATATTTATAAAGTATATCTTAATGGAATGACCGACGAATATTCAAGTACCACTACTGATGCTCGAAAAGTAATCGATTACATTTCCGGAATGACGGACGAATTCTTTACTGACGAATTTAATAAAATTAAAAAAGCTTCTTAATGAAGCTTTTTATTGTGCAGAATTTTGTGTTGGTGTTACATCTTGATTATAAGTTTGCTGTGGTTGTTGCGGTTGTCCATTATTTACAAAATTCAAAGAATTTACATAATTAACAACTTTACTTACATACTCATTAATCTTCTTAGCAATGAAATTATCTTTAGCAGCTTTTCCAGATACTAAAGAAATAATAAATCCAAATTTTACAAATACCAATAAATAAGCAACGATCATATCAGCAATATCTGCAAGATTACTTACCGGTGTAAATAAATATGATTGTAACTTCGTAATATCGATTACACTATCATATTCGAGATATGAGTTAATAGTTGCAATTAACTTAGTTATAGCATCGATTACCAAACCAATGGCATCATAAATAAGTCCCCAGCCCATACTTACTAAAGTAAGTCCGATATAAAATGCTAATACAGTAGTAGCTAAACCTTTCGTATTTTCATCAACTTCACAAAAAATTAACATCAACACAGAAACAGTCAACATCGTTGCCCATCCAGCAAATAGACAAGCTATTAAGATAATACAAGCTAAACCTGGATTAATTTTAATTCTACTCATCACTACACTCCTTTTCTATTATTAATTATACTATAACTTATGCTATTAAACAATAGAAAAGAAGCTTTTCTACTTAGCTTCTTCTTGTGCTCTCGTTTCACGAACAACCGTAATTTTAATCGTTCCCGGATATTGCATTTCGCTCTCGATCTTTTCCTTAATTTCTCGAGCAATTTTGAAACTCGATAAATCGTCAACTTCTTCTGGTTTAACAATTACCCTAATCTCACGACCGGCTTGCATAGCATACGATTTATCGACTCCTTTAAACGAATTACCAATTGCTTCCAATTGCTCGAGTCGTTTAATGTAATTTTCCATCGAATCGTTTCGCGCTCCAGGTCTTGCTGCCGAAAGCGTATCGGCAATTTGTACTAACACCGATATAACACTGGTCTGTGCAGTATCCCCATGATGCGATGCAATAGCATTAACGACAACTGGATCTTCTTTAAATTTTTTCGCAATATCGACACCTATTTCAACATGCGATCCTTCGACCTCATAATCAATAGACTTTCCAATATCATGTAGTAAACCGGCTCTCTTAGCAAGTTGAACATTTTCACCCAATTCAGCTGCCATAAGCCCGCATAGATGTGCAACCTCTTTAGAGTGTTGTAAAGCGTTTTGACCATAGCTTGTACGGAAATTAAGTTTTCCAATATAATTTACCAATTCTGGATCTACCTTGGATAAACCTAACTCATAAATTGCATCACGCCCTAATTCCATAACAC
>CALVQL010000060.1 GCA_944358235.1 uncultured Bacilli bacterium | reverse complement strand
ATATAATTATGTTACTGTACCGGCAAATGGTCTATATTTATGCCGTATTGAATATTAGTTTAATGAGATTTTCAATAATTGTGATATTTTGTTTGACAAATATAATGTAATATCCTATAATTTTAAATGGTACATTTTTAATTCTTTATTCAATTAGATGTGGGAAGTCTAGGCGAATGAGATTTATGAAAGGGAATAATTATGAAAAATACGTTTATGGAAAAAAAGGAAACTGTTGAACGTAAATGGTATGTTATCGATGCTACGGATTTACCATTAGGTCGTGTCGCTTCAAAGGCTGCACATATTCTTCGTGGTAAGCATAAAGTTACTTATACTCCGCATATTGATTGTGGTGATTATATCATTATCATCAATGCTGATAAAGTTAAGTTAACTGGTAACAAATTAAATGATAAGATGTATTATAATCATTCTGGTTATCCAGGAGGATTGAGAGAACGTAATGCAAAAGAGATGATTGAAAATTATCCAGTAGAAATGGTCGAAAGAGCTGTTAAAGGAATGCTTCCAAAAGGACGTTTAGGAAGAAAAATGTACAAAAAATTATTTGTATATGCTGGTTCTGAACATGAACAAATGGCTCAGAAACCAGAAAAGATAACTTTATAGGAGGTTGAACTATGAATAAGAAAGTCATTACTGCCACTGGTAGAAGAAAATCTTCTGTAGCTCAAGTTAAAATGGTTCCTGGTTCTGGAAAAATTATCGTTAATGGTGTAGATGTTAATGAATATATGCCATTTGAAGTATTAGTTATGGATTTGATGCAACCATTAACTATTACTAACAATGAAAAAACGTTTGATATTACTGTCAATGTTAAAGGTGGCGGTTTTTCTGGACAGACAGGAGCAATTCGTCTAGCTATTACAAGAGCTCTTTTAGATTATGATAGTACAACGGATTCTTCTAGCGAAACATCATATCGTAAGATTTTAAAAGAGGCTGGTTTTGTAACTCGTGATCCAAGAGTTAAAGAACGTAAGAAGTATGGTCTTAAAAAGGCTCGTCGTGCACCTCAGTTCTCAAAACGTTAATATGTTTCTTTGCTTTGCCTTATGGCAAGGCTTTTTTCTTGTTATTTTCATATAAATATATTATACTATTCTGTGATTTGAGGGATATTATGGATGAGGTCAGTAAATTTTTAAATTCATTGAACCTACAAAATGGGGAAACAGTTGTCGTTGCATGTTCTGGTGGTCCTGATAGTATGTTTTTACTAAAATTGCTTCATGACCGAGGATTAAAATGTATATGTGCACATGTTAATCATAATGTTCGTTCTAAGAGTGTTTCTGAATATGAATTTTTAAAAAAATATTGCTTGAAAAATGACATTATATTTGAAGGTACAACTATAAAAGATTATCCACATGATAATTTTCATAACTATGCGCGAAAATATCGCTATGAATTTTTTGAGAAATGTTTGGAGAAGTATGATTCTAAGTATTTGTTTACTGCACATCATGGTGATGATTTAGTCGAGACGATTATCATGCGTTTAGTTCGGGGATCGACTGGAGAAGGATATGCTGGTTTTGCATCTTTCTGTGATAATGGTAAATATAAGATTATTCGTCCGTTAATCTTCTTATCTAAAGATGAGATTAGAAAATTGGATAATCTATATGATATTCCCTATGTGAATGATGAGTCAAATGACGAAGATCATTATACTCGAAATCGTATTCGTCATCATGTTTTACCTTTGTTAAAGGCAGAAAATCCTCAAGTTAATAGTAAATTTTTGAATTTTAGTAAAAAAGTAAGAAGAATGGCACAATATATTGATGATGTGTCAAAAAAGGAACTCGATAAAATTTTATCAGATGGAAAGCTAGATATCATAAAGTTAAAAAAGTTAGATGAAGCAGTAAAGGAAAGAGTGGTTGAGTTATTATTAAAAGATAAATATGATGATAAACTTTACTGTATAAATGATCAACATGTAGAAGCAATCTTGGATGTCATAGATAGTGACAAACCAAATTTGGAAGTCTCTTTACCGCTCGATATACGTTTTATAAGAGAATATGATAAAGCATATTTCGTTTCAAATATTTGGAATTCTAAGGATTTAGATATTGTAATTGATGGAGAAGTTAGCGTCTTTGATGGTAAAATCCGAAGAATAATTGATTCTGAAGAGAAAAGTAACTATATTATTCGTCTAAACTCGAAAGAGTTAACTTTACCATTAAAAGTGCGTTATAGAAAAAAGGGGGATGTAATGCGAGTAAAAAATCTTAATGGAACGAAAAAGGTCAGTGATGTTTTTATCGATGCAAAAGTTGGTAAAAGTAAGCGCGATGTATGGCCGATTGTAGTAGATAGTAATGATTTAATTCTCTGGATTCCGGGATTAAAGAAAAGTGAATTTGATATTCCAATTGGAGAATGTTATGATATAATATTGAAGTATGAAAAAGGAGAGATATTGAATGAACAAGAAAATTAATGCAAGACAGACAATGCCTTATGTTATATTACTTATCGTAATCGCCTCTGTACTTGTTATATTCAGTTTTGGAAATAGCAAAGTCAATACCTTAACTTATGATCAATTAGTAGAAGAATTGAGTAAGGATAATATAGCAGAGATAACAATTTCATCTCATTCAGGAGATGGGGTTTATTATATAACTGGTAAGTTAAATGACTATGATAATAATGAATCATTTGAAGTTAATGCTCCATTATCAGATACTGTAATGGAAATAATTTCGACATATCAACAGACGAATGGATTTAAGATGAGTGCTATTGAAAATCCAGAAAATAGTAGCTGGTTGTTGATTCTAGTGAATTTTGTGCCAGTAGCTTTGTTAATTGGTGGAACGATTTTCTTATTCTTGAAATTGAGTGGTTCTAATAAGTCTTCGATGGATTTTGGACGTAGTAGAGCTCGTTTGAGTGAAGATGGTGGAAAGGTTCGCTTTAAGGATGTAGCTGGTTTGGAAGAAGAAAAACAAGAAGTTGCTGAATTAATCGATTTCTTGAAAAATCCGAAGAAGTTCCAAAGATTAGGCGCACGTATTCCAAAGGGAGTATTGTTAGTAGGGCCTCCAGGAACAGGAAAAACGCTACTTGCTAAAGCAGTTGCTGGTGAGGCAAATGTACCGTTCTATTATATAAGTGGTTCTGATTTTGTCGAATTATTCGTCGGTGTTGGAGCAAGTCGTGTAAGAGATATGTTTAAACAAGCTAAACATACTGCTCCTTGTTTAATTTTTATCGATGAGATCGATGCTGTTGGTCGTCAACGTGGTACTGGTTTAGGTGGTGGACACGATGAGCGTGAACAAACACTAAATCAATTACTTACAGAGATGGATGGATTTGGTGCTAATGAAGGAATAATAATTATTGCTGCAACAAACCGTCCAGATGTATTGGATCCTGCATTGTTACGTCCAGGTCGTTTTGACCGTCAGGTAACTGTCAGCTTGCCAGATCAGAAAGAACGTTTAGCAATCTTAAAGGTTCATGCTCGTGATAAGATATTTGCTCCAAGTGTAAATTTGGAAAATATATCTAAGAGAACTCCAGGATTTAGTGGTGCCGATCTTGAAAACTTGTTAAATGAAGCAGCTTTACTAACTGTTAGAAGAAATAAAAATGCAATTGGTATGAGTGAAATCGATGAAGCTACGGACCGTGTTTTGATGGGACCAGCTAAGACGAGTCGAAAGATTACAGAAAAAGAAAAACGTTTGGTATCTATTCATGAAGCCGGACATGCTGTTATTGGTATAAAGTTGGAAGATGCAAATGATGTACATAAAATTACGATTATACCTCGTGGTATGGCTGGGGGATATACGATGATGCTTCCAAAAGAAGAGAAGATGGCTGTAACTACCAAAAATGAACTTATGGCTCAAATCGTCGGTTTACTTGGCGGTCGTGTTGCTGAAGAATTATTCTTAGGAGAGATTACAACTGGTGCAAGTGATGATTTCTCTAAAGCAACTAAAATTGCACGTGCTATGGTAACTGAATACGGTATGTCTGATTTAGGACCTGTTCAGTTAGAGCAGAAAAGTGAAGGGGTTTTCCTCGGTAGAGATTATAATAAATCGAAGAACTTCTCTGATGCTGTAGCTTTAGAAATCGACCAGGAAGTGCGTAAGATTATTAATGAGTGTTATAAGAAGACGACAAAAATTTTAAAGGCTAATGAAAAACTAGTAATGTTGATAAGTGATGCTTTAATGGAAAGAGAAACTATTACTAAGGAAGAAATCGATGAATTAGTTGAAACTGGTAAGATAACTTCTTATGATGCCGAAGATGAAATGAAAGAATTAAAAGATAAAGCTAAAGATTTAGGTGTTAAGGGTTATACTAAAATGTCTAAAGAAGAGCTTGAAGATGCGATTAATAATGCATCAGAAGAAAATTCTACTGAAAAGTAGAATTTTTTGTGTTATAATGTATGCTAGGTGATACGATGAATAAAAAGGGTGCTAAAAATAGTTATATTATTATGATAATAATATTTATCGTGATTTTAGTTTTATTGTTCGTACTTTTGGAGTTGTCTAAGAATTCCTTATCTGATGATGAGCCGACAATTGATCCTACTGATCCTATAAGTACTAGTTCGACTTCGACGACTTCGACGACGAGTTCGATAACGACGACACAAAATCAACAGAATAATCAAGGTAATTCGGAAGTCGTACAAGTCGAAAATTTCTCTGCCTCTTTAGAACAGATTGCGAATGGTTTACTCTTTATGGGCAATTATTCGGTAGAAACTAATTATAGTGGGGTTAATTTCTTGTTTAAATGTGACGAATACGATGAAGAAAGTGCGGAGTGTATATCCGGAAGTGCAACGATGTCGGTAAACGATATCACTATTCCGTTGTATTCTTATAATAGTGAAGGAA
>CALVQL010000059.1 GCA_944358235.1 uncultured Bacilli bacterium | reverse complement strand
AACCACTTATACAAATAACTAAAACCAATTCTAAAAATAACAAAATAACCAATCACTTTAAAGATAGTCGCTAATAATGTCAATATATTGCTAAACATCACTTGAAAAGTGCCTGAACTAACATATGCTTCCCCTATTAACATAAATATTGAAAAGAACATTGCCAAACAGTTAGTTAAAGCTCCCAGTTTTATTTTATTAGTTCGTTTTAAAACAACAAACAATATTACTGCCACAACTCCCATAAATAGCACATTCATATTATAGAATTGAGAGTAATCTAAATCTTCCATGTTTTCGAACATTGAAACATCTAAAAACAACGCAAACACACTTAAAAAGGCCAATATTCCGTAGATTATATTTCTCTTCATGTCCAAACTCCGTTCATTACCTTGATTATACTATTAAATACTCCTATTAACAATCTTTTAAATCGTCCTTATCTAAAGGATTTACATGAATAACAGTGAGATATATTTCATCTAAAGAACTTATTTCTTTTTCTAAACGATTTGCAATATCATGACTTTCATGAGTACTCATATCCCCGTCGACGAAAATTGTAAATGAAATCTGGTATTGATATCCAACAGGAGTCGAATTAAAATGATTAACTTTTTTTACCTCATCATATTTTTTTATAATCTCCATAACTTTTTGTTTACTTTCCTCATTAATCGAAACATCCATTAAAACATCATAACTTGCTTTGAAAATCTTTGCACCGATAAAAAATATCCATAAAGACACAATTATTCCGACAATACTATCGACTAAAACAATATTATACATTCCAAAGACGCTAGCAATTAAATTTAAACTCGTCAAAATACAATCATTACGATGATCCTTGGCATTAGCTTCAATCAAAAGATTATCATACCTTTTAGCAATTCTATCTGTATAAATATATAATCCCAACTTAACGAAAATAGTAATCAAACATACGACAATTAAAACAAAGGAAAATTCGTATTCTCCGGGATTACGTATAGTCGATATCGATGACATTAAGAGGCTTATAGCAACTATCATCATCGAAAGACTAATCAACATTGAAAATATATATTCGGCTTTGCCATGCCCCAAATTATGGTCTTCATCTGGTTTTTTACTTGCAATCTTATTTCCAATAAATGTCATAACCGAAGAAAAGATATCTGCAGCACTATTTACCGCATCACTTATCATAGCTTGACTATTAGAAATAACACCAGCAAACAACTTTATTATCAAAAGAAATACATTTCCAACAATACCTAAGAAACTCGCAATATTAGCAGACTTATATCGTTCCATACTCTCTCCCTTAGCTTTCTATAATTATAACATAGATTGTATTTTTCGTATATTTCCAATCGAATATAACAAAATAAATGTAGGAGGAAATATACATGACACAAAAAGAATTAAATTATGTAGAAGATATCTACAATCATGAGATGCTAATAATCTCAGTTTTCAACGATATTGCTGAAAATATCGATGATAAAAAATATCAGACTGTTTTAAAGGAACACATCAAAGCACACACATCATTAGCAAAAAAACAAGAAAAATTATTGGAGGATTGTGCAAATGAATAATAAATTTCAATTAGAAAATGCCCTTACATTGACAAAGTCAATCGCGATGCTCTATGTCAATGCAACTATCGAATCATCTAATAAAAAGGTAAATGAGGTAATGGATAATGGTCTAAAAGCATCACTAAAAATGCAACAAGAGCTATATCAGATGATGAAAGAAGATAATTACTATCAGACTTCGAACGTCTCACCAACAGCCATCAATAAAATATTGACAAAAATATCTAAACAAGGAAATTAATTTCCTTTTTCTTTTGTCAGTTCATCGGTTATCTCTTCCCAACGTTTATTCAAAACTTCAAGAACATCATTTAAAGAATTAATATTATCAGCAAGCATCTTAGCTTTAAAATAATCACTATAGTTCTCTTCTTTTGCTAATTCTGCATTATACTTTTTTAAAAGCGTCTCATTTTTTATAATATCCTTTTCAACTATTTTCAATTCTCTCTTTAAATCATTAAAATTATTCGCTACTTTAACAACATTCTTTTTGCTTTCCTTTTTTTCTATATTTTTTACTTCTAGTGATGTGTTTTCTTTAACTTTCTTTTCATATTCTTCATAAGAATATGGAAAATACTCTACTTTTCCATCCTCAAAAATCAACAAACTATCAGCTATCTTATTGACAAAATAACGATCGTGAGAAACAAAAATAATCGTTCCGGGATACTCAACTAGTATATCCTCTAAATGTTCTTTTCCAATAATATCCATATGATTAGTTGGCTCATCTAATAACAATAAATTAGGTTTATTATATAAAATCTTACATAATTGAAGGCGTACTTTCTCTCCTCCTGATAAGACACTTATATGCTTATAAACATCATCACCGCGAAAAAGGAAAGAGCCAAGAGCACTTCGAGCTTCACTTTCTAAAAGATCCGGCAAATAGCTCATAAACTCCTCTAAAACAGTATTGTTATCATTTAACATAGCTAAATCCTGATCGAAATATCCAGTCTTAACCTTAAGCCCATATTCCAAACTTCCATTTAGGGGAAGAATATCACCATTTATAGTTTTTAAAAAAGTCGATTTACCAATCCCATTTGCGCCAATAACACCTATTTTTTTCCCTCTAATAACATCCAAATTAATCGTTGCTAATGGCGTACTATATCCGATGACTAAATCTTTCATATGCAAGACATTTTTTACGGATGGCGAGATCTTATCCAGATTTGTTTTAAAAGTTCTAGTATCTATTTTATTGGGTTTATCAATTAATTCCATTCGTTCAATCTGACGCAATTTACTTAAAGCCATACTCGCTTTAGTTGGCTTGTAGCGAAATCTTTCATAAATCGAGCGTAATCGTTTAATTTCCTTTTGCTGATATTCATAATCCCTAAGTTGACGTTCATAATTTTTCTTTTTTTCTCTTTCATAAAAAGTATAATTCCCTACATATTTGACAGTTCTACCATAATCGATATCATATATAATATTGACAATTCTATCCAAAAACATGCGGTCATGTGAGACAACTATCAAAGCTTTAGGATAATTTTTCAAGTATTCTTCTAACCACTCAATTGTCTTAATATCTAAATGATTAGTTGGTTCGTCTAGTAATAGTATATCTGGCTTACTCAAAAGAAGTTTCATAAATGCTATTTTTGTCTTCTGTCCACCAGAAAATTCAGATAACATCTTCGATTTATCAGCTTCCGAAAAGCCAAACTTATTAATCATTACTTCGTATTCTTTCTGATAAGAATATCCGCCAAGTAATTTAAAACGTTCTTGCAAATCAGTATATTCTTGAATAACGTGCGGATCATTACTGTCCATTTTATTGACTAAATCATTTAAACGTTTCTCCATATTGACAAAATCTGTATAGGACTTTAGAATTTCTTCTAATAAAGTAATACTTTCATCCTCAAACGTAATCTGCTTTAAATAACCAATATCCATCTTTCCTAGAGAAGTAATGGTAAATTTTTCTTCACCAATGCCCTCTGAAAATAATGAATTATCCATAATAGCCTTGAGTAACGTCGTCTTGCCAGCACCATTTCTACCAACGATAGCAATCTTATCTCGATCTTTTATTTCAAAATTAACCTCTTCTAAAATTGTATTACCAGCAATAGTTACAGCTGCATTTTGAATTTTTAGATGCATAATTCACCTCATCTTAATGTAATTTTTAAATGTATCAGAATCAATAAGGGCATAATCCCCGACTTTTTTTATTTTGGCACGAGACTTAATCGCTAAGTAAAAGTTTTCTTCACAAAAAATATCTTTAGCTATCCCCAAACACGAAAAAAACAATTTATCTTCGTTTTTACCATCATATCGCAATTCTGTAATATTTTTTCGAGTATCATCGTCAATTTGCTCCCATAAAAACAACTTAATAAATTCAATCACAATATCATTTAAACCATCTTCAAAAATCATTATCTTTTCTTTAAAGTCTTCATAAGTCTTACAAAGGCGGCTACACTTAGTAGAACTATTAGTTAACTCGACTTTCTCATTTGGATCATATATTATGTCATAGTTTTCCGTTAGCAAATGCATTGGATAATTTAAAACAATTTTTTCTTTACATTTATCACAAATATCCTCAAAAATCTTACGACTCAAAATAGAATCTATTTGTTCTTTAGACACTTGCGAATATATCTTTAAACGCATTTTTGCTTTACAGTTTGGACATCTAAAATCTTGCTTTATATACGACATATAATCACCTTTGCACTAATTTATTATATCATACTTTGAATTTAGTCAATATCTATTATATACTATAATTAGTGGTGATTATGAAGAAAATATTAGTATTAATTTTTACATTTATAATTTGTGGCTGTGGCTACGATAAATACGCAATTCCCGAAGGAGCATATATAACAATTGATGAAACTCCTATCGAAACATATAATGAACTAAACTTATATGATCTTATCGAAGATACAAATGTCGAAATTACAACAGATAATAATTCTTTAGATACGACAAAACTAGGAAAAAACACAATTACTATTGATTATGTTTACGAAAAAAGAGATTACAAATTTGATATATCTTATGAGGTTGTAGATACTACTCCACCGACATTCATAAGTGCCTCTTCTGTTAGAACAATTATAAAAAATAATGATGCCTACTTTTGTGATAATATCGTGTATGCCGACGATTACGACAAACATCCAACTTGCCGAATTGAAGGAGAATACGATCTAACCACAACAGGAGTATATAACGTTCAATATATATTAGAAGATCAATCAGGCAATACCAAAAGTAAGAATCTAAAAATCAATGTTGTCGACGAAATATCATCATCAGGTGGTAGTAGTTTATCATCAAACCAAAATCACCTAGAATTTAGTGATGCTATTTCTAAATATAAAACTGATACCACCGAAATAGGAATTGACGTATCCCGTTGGCAAGGCGAAATAGATTGGCAAAAAGTTAAAGACGCAGGGGTTGAATTTGTTATTATGCGTATTGGAGTTCAATCAGACTACGACAAAGAAATATCTGTTGATTCTTACTACTATCAAAACATCCAAGGAGCAAAGGATGTCGGTTTAAAAGTCGGAGTCTACGTTTATACAACTGCTATTAATAAAGAAATGGCTATAGACCACGCAAAATGGGTTTTAGAAATATTAGATGGAACGGAATTAGACTTCCCTATCGCTTACGATTGGGAGAATTGGAACAAATTTATGAATTATGAAATAAATCTCAAAGACTTCTCTAATTGTTTTAACTACTTTTATCAAGAAGTACAAAAGGAAGGATATGAAGCAATGTTGTATAGTAGTAAATTCTACTTGGAAGATATTTGGATAAACAAAAATAACTATCCAGTTTGGCTAGCTCACTATACCGAAAGCACAAATTATGAAGGAGATTATATCCTATGGCAACTATCTAACACAGGTCGTGTTGATGGTATTGATGGAAATGTTGATATCGACGTTTATTACAAAAAATAAAAGTCCTTAATTAACATAAATAAGGACACAAAGATGTATGCATTATGGAAAGTAAATTATTATGATGTAACATTAAGTGCAAGTA
>CALVQL010000058.1 GCA_944358235.1 uncultured Bacilli bacterium | reverse complement strand
TGATGCCCATATCTTGCTAATCGCTCACAGATCAAAAAGCTCGAAAGATGTCCCAAATGTAGCGAATCAGCAGTTGGATCGGTTCCAATATAAAAAGTCATTCCTCCATTATTCAATTTTTCGATAAAATCTTCATTGCTCGTCATATCTTTAATAAGACCACGAAACACTAAATCTTCATAACAAGTCATAATATTCCTCCTATAATATCTTTTTTAAATATTTAAAATCATTGATTTCATCAACCATATTTACTTTTCCGGTTTTATTATAATATATGGCATTTAATCCCGCAGTAGTAGCACCTTTGAAGTCCCTTACATAATCATCTCCGACCATAACACAATCATAAGCATTATAAGGTGATATAGCTAATGCAAAAGCATCGCGACTGGGTTTAATATAATTTTCTCCACCATAAACTTCGCTAAAATACCGATCAAGCCCCGCCACTCTTAAACGTTCTTGTTGTACTTCTCTAAAGAAATTGGTTAACACGACCAAGTCGTACTTTAATTTCAAATAATCGAGAGTTTCTAAGACATCATCACTTGCCGGCTTATCTACTAAGAGTTCCGCATGATGTAAATAATCTCTGATGAAATTCATATCGATATCTAATCCTGAAAAACAACGTAAATATTCATAATAATCTCGGATATTATAACGACGATTTACATCCTCATACGAACTCATTCCATCTAAGAAACGCTTGACATCTTCTTCTTTATAGACGATTCCATTACGTTCAAAAGCCATGACGACACTATTGCGAAAATCCTGACTTTCTAATAACGTACCATCGATATCAAATATAATTCTCTTTTTCATAAATCCACCCCACCTAACAAAAAAGCAATCATACTCTAGGGACGAAATAATCCGTGGTACCACCCTAGTTTATGATTGCTCATACACTCTAAATTTTAACGCAATTTACACGATTTGACTCCTGGGTCGTAAATCCTATCATCGCCAATTAACATGATTATATATAAAATTATCCATTAAGTCAATTATTATTGTAAAGCTTTGTAAGCTTCAGCAGCTCTTAACGCCAATGCACTGATATCATAAACATCGACATTTTCCATATTGGAAACACTTTCGTTGAGTTCCGCATTCTTTACGATATCATCAGCAATTTCCAAGACGTCATAGTCAAAATCATTATCACTGTTGACGATTTCGATATAGAACACATGATCATTTTTAGCATCCGTAAACGCAATTAGTCGATTATAAGTCGTCGTCGTTCCTTCGACTATAAGATAAGCTTGATCATTGACATTTATCTCGTTGATATTACGTACAGAAATCGAAGCATCGATTAGTGTCTGTCTTACAGAAGTCTTAGCATTAGCAAGATCATCATATAATCCTAAATCCGCACGTATATATATACGCCAAGTATCTGCATCATCATAGATTAAGACACCATCCTCAAAACGATCATATAGATAATCTTCCGGTATCGTATATGTATAATCTCCTGCATGAGTAACATTATTCTTGCCATCCGATACATGCGCAATATTACTCTGATTCGTATTTTTACGCGTATTGGAATATACGGTCGTCGAGAAGAAAACTTTTCCGATGACTAATCCTAAGATAAAGAATACGACGATTCCAATAATACATATCAATTGTGGAACCGATTTATTCCCCTTAAAATTAAGCTTTATTCGTTTCTTTCCTACTTTTAAAACAGGTCCTTCTTGTGGTGCTGGCTCTCCAACTGTTTCAACACTATCGTCGATACTTGGAGCGCTACCATCAGATGGCATATCCACTGTCTCAACCGGCTTTTTTACCTTGGGAATATCGATATTGACTTTATCCTCTTCCTGTATTTCTTTTATATTATCTTCTTCTTTTTCTTCCACAGGTCCGTATGTTTCAATATTATTAGAAGCAGAAATATCTTGAACATTGCTCGTCAAATCCTCCGATGCAACATCCAAAGTTGGTGGCGCAATATTCGCATCAACTTGTTTTGGCATTTCATCGAGAGATTCTAAGTCATCTAATGACTGCAACTCTTCATTAAACTGATTGCCATTAGTATTCGTTACTGGTCCGCTAAACCCCATATTTAATGCTCCACATTTCGGACAAATATTGGATCCGGGTTGTAATGGTGTATTACAATTACTGCAATTCACACTAATCCCTCCCTATCTTCTACTCTAATTATATATTAATTACCTATTTTATTCAACAAAAAAGAAGAGTTGCCTCTCCTTTATATTGACATTTTATTATTTACTATCTTCGAGTTTTTCTGACATATCAGAAAGCATATCGGCAAGTTTTTTCTTAACATCACGAGCGGTCTTTTCAATCATTGGTGCACTTTTTTCCTTAGCAGCACTTATTAAATCTTCTGCCTTATCAGAAAGCTCTTTACCTTTTTCTTTTAACATCTTTTTAGCTTTTTCTGGATCCATATCACGAAGTTCTCTTTTTAAAGCATCAAAATCTTTAATTAATTGATCCTTAACTTCGTTTAAATCGATATCTTTTACTTTTTTGACTGCTTTATCAGCGGTCTTCTTTAGATCTTTACGAGTTTCTTCTCCACTTTTAGGAGCGAACAAAAGACCTAATCCAACTCCAATACCTACTCCAGCTAACAACTTACCTAAACCACTTTTCTTACTCATTATACTCTTCCTTTCTTTTTTTATCTCCTTTATCATCAAACTCCTCTTCACTAGCGTCCTCAAAACGATGAAAAACTTTAGTTATTAAGTTATCAACGACACCGACACAACGTTCGGTAATAAAGGATATCTTATCATTGATGAGCTTGATAATGGAAAAAATCGAGTTAAAACTATTGATCTTATCCTCGACATTCAAGATAATAGCTTTTGCTTTATCTATAATATATATGCACTTAATAATTAGTATTATACCAACTGTGATAAGTACTATTAATAGAACATCGATTACAATAGGTAACACTTCTGCTAGTAGTTCCATAACTATTCTTCCTCGCTATCATCAGACTTATACATCGAATCAATCAAGTTAAATAAATCTGTTTCAATGGTATTATCTAATTCCGGTTCTTGAGTACTATTCATTATCTCGTCGATATTAATACCCTTATCACTATCATCTGTTTTTGGTACTCGACTATACTTATCATGCTCATTAATTTTGTCATATTCGGATGTCGTATCAAACGCATCCTCTATATTATTATGTCCGATATATTCTTCTTCTATACCCGAAGTCATGATATCCCGTTCATCACCAGGTTTTACCGAATCATCTATAAGATCGGATATCGTCGAGTTAATCTCTTTTAAATCCTCTTTCATCGATTTATTCTTTACTTTTTCATTATACTCACTCGTTCCCGGAAGCGGTTCATCATTATAGCTTACTGGCCCAAAAGAACGTACTTTATTCGCTTCATTTTGCGCTTCTTCACTAACTTCTTTACGTGTTTTAACCTGTTGAGGTGTATAATTTTTATCTAATATTCCATAAACTGGAGAGATAATCGGCGTTGCTTTAAATGGTTTCTTAGCCGTTTTATCATCCTTCTCCTCTAAATATTTACGATAATCCTTTTCAGGCTTTGCTTTGACTTCTTTATGCTCTTCTACATGACGTTCCCTTTTTGGTTCTGGAGCAACCTTTAAAGTTTCTTCCTCATGAAAACGTGTTCTTTGAGGAACCTCTGGTTCATAATCAAAATCGATTGGAAAATTAAAACTACTTTTCGGTTCAACTACCTCATCATCTTTAGGAACGATGACCTCTTTTATCGTATCTTCTTCTTGTAAGACATTCGTACTAGTATCTTCATTGTGATAATCGATAAACCCTTTTTTTTCGCTCTTTTCCTCTTTCTTTGGTTTTTTCTGTGGCTTTTCGGGAAGTTCATTACTATTTACAGGTATTTCGACTTCATCTTCATCGAACAAGATCTTCTTTACCTTATCCATTAATCCCATAACTACATCTACCTTTCTAATTGATTACATCCGGATCATAATCCTCTTCTTCGTTACCAGTATATATATCTTCCTCTTCTTCTAACGTATCTAAGTATTCACTCTCCGCTTTATCTTCTTCAAATATATCAATCTGCTCTTCCGCTGAAGATAATATATCATCACCCATCATATTCTCTATGATATCATCATTATATTGTATAGAAGATAATATTACTAACGAATTGGTAACAGCTTCATTTATATCGGACTTATTCACTTTGACTTCAATTCTTCCATAATTATAATACATTGTAATTATATACTCGTCGACTCCTACTTCTTCTATATTTAGAAGTCCCGTTTCATCCTCACCATATAATAACGAACTATAATATAGGGTATTATCTGTTTCGTACGTCACTGTAACATCATTATAATAACTAACTAAATCGACATACAAATAATAATCATGATATTTACTCGATAGTATTTCATTAAATTCGTCCGTTATCGTCGCTTTCATTTCTCGCGGCAAATAATACTTATAAGCACCACTTACACGATTAAATAACGCATACTTACTACTTAGAATAGTATTTGTTATCTCCTCGATTGAAGACGACGCAATTGGTATACACCCGGTTGTGAGTAATAGTACTAACAAAGATATGATAATCTTCTTCATAGTTCACCTACTTTTTCACAAACATTATACCAAATTATAACCTAATTTAAAATAACTATTTGAGCATCATCACTCCTATTATTATTAATTATAACATCATCACAAAAAAAATTAACTATTTTTCACGATTCTTTACAGCATCTAGATAGTTAATTTTTACTCCTAAACTCATAAATTTTTTCTCATATTCCGTTAAGACATTATCGATATCGGAAGCCGCTAAATCGAGATTTACTTTATAAAACTTATACCCATATTGACTTAAACGTTCCAATGAACTCGCAAAAAGTCCAATATTATCCGTCTTCATAATAATATGAGCATCACTTTTAAAAATCGCATCATATTTTTTCAAGAAGACTTCGCTTGTCAAACGACGCTTAGCATGACGTTTCTTCGGCCAAGGATCCGAAAAATTCAAATAGATAACCGAAACCACTTTTGGTAGTACTCCATCGATATTAAGAGCATCCATAGCAACAACTCGCAAATTAGATAGATTCTTATCTTCCAATTTCTCAACAGCTCGAACTAGTACTGATTCATACCTTTCTACTCCAATAAAATTTATATCCGGATATTTTTCCGCCATTCCAATGAGAAAATCACCCTTTCCCATACCAATTTCAACATGAATAGGATTTTCATTAGAAAACAGCGCATCAATATCGATTCTATTTGTTGCATCAATAGAATATCGACTACTACTGACAATCTCCTTAGCATTCTTAACATTTCTCAATCGCATAATAACCTCCTAATAACATAAAGACAAAATAAGGCATATAATAGTGTGAGGAGTGATTTTTATGAAAAAAGATCGAAACAGTTTCTTTTCCCAATATGGTATGAGTTCATATAATGTCAATACTCCATTTATGTATCCGAACACACCCAATATGAACGTTCAAAACGCCAACGGCATGGTCGGTGCGGCTTATCAGCCACAAATGCCTTTGTCAATACCTACTACCGATACCCAGGAAATCGAAGCTCGCTTAAACAAGATAGAACGTGAATTATCGCGTATCGATACCCGCCTAAACAAGCTCGAATCTCTTACTTCAAACACTAACATTTCCAATACAGATTATAATTTCGCCAACTCAATGTATATGGTTTAATCTTTTATAACTAACTTACCTAAGGTAAGTTTTTTTATGATTTC
>CALVQL010000057.1 GCA_944358235.1 uncultured Bacilli bacterium | reverse complement strand
GCCGCTTCTTCGTTTAACACTGACGCTTGAGTTGAAACATGAATTTCCAAGGGAATTTGTTTGCGATTAACAAGATCCATAACGGCGATATCACTCGTAATAATAGCATCGACGCCAACAGAAGCTAAATAACGTAAGTATTCTTCCAAATCTTTCAAATCACTTTCGTGAAACACAATGTTAACGGTAACATAAACTAATTTATTCAAATTATGAGCATATTCTACCGCCTCTTTAATTTCTTCTAAAGAGAAGTTCTTAGCATTGGCACGAAGCGAGTAATTCTTGCCACCAAAATAAACAGCATCTGCCCCATAAAGGAAAGCAAATTTCATCTTTTCCATATTTCCAGCAGGTGCAAGTAATTCTATTTTTTCCATAATACCACCTATCGATCAGTATATTCTTCCATACGGTAAACCGTCCTCTTATCTAAGAATCCCGTATTCCCAAACGGCGAACCATGCACGATATTCTCTATTTTTAGAACTGGTAAATCCATATTAAATATCAGGTAATAACGTATCTTCGAATCGTCTAATTGTGATGCAAACTCACAATAATTAAAATATTCTTTGTTAAAGAGAACTGTTCCCCACTCTTCTTCACGTGCCAAAAAAGTATTATCAGTATGCGGCTCATGGAGAGTCATATCATCTGTATCAGGAATATTAGCGAATTTATTAAAATTAGAGAGCAAATGACGACGAGAATACATGATTTGGTTACGCCCAAAGACATTAAATACGAGAGGTGCATTGGCATTAGCAACGATATTGCTTATCTCATCACGAGTCAATTCGTTACTTATCACAGCGCTATTCGCTCCCTTGCTAAGCCAAGTATTGATCGAAAGCGAGTTTGTTGCAAAATGATTTTGAAACCAAATTAGTTCAATTCCGGTATTCTTTAAAAGATTAAAAACTCCAACATCTTCAAATAAAACACCTCTAAATTCACTGATAAGGCAAATATTCTGGCGGACTAGTGCAATTGTATCTGTATCCATAAGACGATTAATTAAAAGATAACTATCTTTTGGAATATCCTCTAACGAAAATGCTTTATACCCTATCGAAAGTCCTTTAACGGCAAAAAGAAAATTGTCAATGCCAATTTTCTTATACTCGGAAATCTCTTTAAAATCATTTATATTAATCAATATTTTTGACGTTTTCATCATTTTTTCTAAAACTTACTGATAAGCCATCACCGATATCATAAAAACGGGTCACGAACTCATCGTTATCCTTCAAGAATTCAATATATTTTTCGATTTTGGTAACAAGCCCTTTGACATTCTTCGATTCGATCTTATCTTTATTTTTTACAAGACCATGAAATTTCAAATTATCCGTAATAATAATTCCACCTGGATTTAGATAATTTTCAAATTTTTCGAAGAATTTAATATACTGTCCTTTAGCAGCATCGATAAAGATTAAATCATATTTATATCCGGCTAGATTGACATCTAACGCATCATTAAACACTATTTCAATACGTTTATCCAATCCGCTACGATTGACATTCTTTACCGCTTCGCGATATTTTTTCTCATCACGTTCGATAGTCGTTATTTCAACATCTTCTGATGCTAAAGCCATCAATATTGCTGAATAACCTATCGCTGTTCCTAACTCGAGAATCTTTTTAACACCGTTCATCTTAATGTATTTAGCGATAAAAATTATCGAGTCTTTTTCGATTATGGGAACGTTGTTTGCTTCAGCATAACGCTCCATATCTTTAATAATTTCTTCCATTTTTAAAATACACCTCTTACTCAGGCCATAAATCTTCTTCTCTTAATTTAGCAATATTTGCCAAATGTTCAGCTTCAGTTCGCGCAAAATATATGGCGTTCGTCTTATCAGCGACGAAATAGTAATAATCAGATTCTTCTGGTTCTATTGAGGCAGTTATCGAGGAATATGATGGACTGCATATCGGCCCGACTGGTAAACCTGCAACACAGGTTCCCCTAGTATTATATGCATTACAATCATTTAAATCCCCGGTAGTAAGACTTTCGGTCATATCCTTTTTAGCAGCATAATATGTCGTCACATCACTACCCAAAGTCCAACCAGAATTAAGTCTATTATAGAAAACCCCAGCCAATATTCGACGATCGTCGGCTGTTACAGCTTCTAATTCTACCATACTTGCAAGCGTAAGTAAATCATGAATTGAATAATTGCTGACTTTCAGCTCGTCTTCATATACTTTAAGCTTGTCTCCCATTTCCGTCAACATCTTGTCGAGTACCTCTTCAATTGTGGCACTTTGACGGAACTCATAAGTATCTGGAAACAAGTAACCTTCTAAAGGATAATAGATGTTTGGATCGAGGATTTCTTCACTTAAGAACCAATACTTGGAAATCAAACTCTCCAAATATTCCGTATTACTGGTAAGAGCGTAAATATCTTCTTCTAAAAAGCCCATACTTTCGGAAATCTTCGATACATAATATGGAAAACGTCGTCCCTCAACAAAAGTAACTGTTACGGTCTTGTTTTCGAGATTATCGCCACGACTCATCACATTTACAATATCATCGACAGTCATACTTGCCGAAAGCGAATAGGTCCCAGCCATTAAATTATCGATATCATTTAATCGGACATACACCTTAAAGAAAAAAGCACTACGGATAAGTCCTGCCTCTTCCAAAGCATCAGCAATCGTTCCCTTGCCCCAGCCACTTTCTACGACAAATTCGACATTTTCTTTATCTTCGAGATCAACAGGTGTCAGACTTCTAAAAAAGAATGCTGAAAATATAGCTAAAGCAACCATAATAATGATAATAGCTATGATAACAGCGATACGGAGAATTTTACTAATCTTCTGTATCTTCATCTTTATTTTCACCGCTATCAGAGGCTTCTTCGCTTGCCGCCTCACGAATCTTATCTTGAACAGAAGTCAAAATGTTTTCGATTACCTTCCATTCTTTTTCACTAGTTAGTGGAATCAACGAAAGATCTTCACCTGTCGGATCATATATATTAGCATATACACGAATATTACCTGATTCATCAGTAGTATTATCCGTATAAGCGATATAACTCTTTCCAGTTTCATCTGAATCAAAAGTAAATAAAACATCACACTCTAAAGTTTCCCCTGCATCATTAGTTATCGTCAATTTTCCGTTATCCATATTAACACCTTTCCTATTTTGTTTCTTGTTTTTTATTATTTTCAATCTTTTTTAAATATGTATCGAGAATGATACTAGCAGCTATGCTATCGATTACTTTCTTGCGTTTGTTGCGAGAAACATCAAACGACAAGAGCACATTTTCTGCTTCGACAGTACTCAAGCGTTCATCGATTAATTCGATAGGAAGAGAAAAGTTCGCTTGAAGTTTTTCTTTAAAATCTTCCGTACGCTTGACGGCCTCACCCAAAGTGTTATTCATATTTTTAGGATATCCTAATACTAACACTTCGATTCCTTCCGAAGCAATTATCCCCCTTAATTCAGTGATAAGTTCGTCGGTATCGTCATATCTTAAAACACGATATGGACTGCTGATAAGTCCTAAACGATCAGATATTGCAAGACCTAGGGTTTTAGTACCTAAGTCCATCCCCAGACATTTCATTCGTGTTCTAAATAATCCCTTACAATCGCTTCAATAATCTTGCCACGGTCGACAGTCAAAATCTTCGAGCGAGCATTCTTGTAGCTCGTAATATAACCAGGATCGCCGCTTATCAAATAACCAACGATTTGATTGACGGGATTATATCCACGTTCCTTAAGAGCATCGTATACCTCATCAAGAGTCGTTGCAACAAGGGCATCTTGGAGTTCATCGATATCAAATAACGTCGTCTTATCCAACATATTATCACCTCTAATATATTAATTTTATCATGAATAGAAAATTAGTACAACAAATAAAAAGAACTTCATAAGAGAAGTTCTATTTAGCTTTATTTATAAATTCTTCGATTTCTTCTTTATTATGAAGCCCAATTAATTTACCGACATTATCTCCATTCTTAAATAGAATAAGTGTCGGAATATTCATTATTCCAAAATCTTGAGCTATCTTTGGAAAAGTATCAGTATTGACTTTCAAGATGTTGGCATCGACATTTTCTAATATCTCCCCCATCATTCGACAAGGTCCACACCAATCAGCATAGAAATCGACCAATACAACACCATTTGATACTTCCTCTAAAAAATTTTCATCTTTCAAATATTTTATCATTGTTTCTCCTCATATTTATCGATCAATTCTTCAACATTATCGATCTTTAATTTACCTTTGTCGACTAATCTTTCGACAGAAGATGGCGTTATTATATCATATTTTAATAAAACTTCCAACGCCTCATAATCAGCTTGACTCTTATCACTAGCTCCAGAATAAATATCACCGATGTCATAAACCTCTTTTACAGAGTTATATAAATCATTCGTAACGTTGGATAAAAGCGGTGTCGAAGAAATCATTCCGGTTGCCATATCCGAATCGTGAACATATGCGGCAGTTGCAGGAATCTGAGCAACGACAAATAATACAACAAATAAGTAAATGTAGTATTCCAATGCCCCAAATACAAGTCCTAATATCTTACTTGGTAGAGCAAAGATCAACGTCAAATTAATCAATTTATCGAGTACTCCGGTAAGTTTTAAGATAACTTTCAAGATAACCGATAAGATAATAATACAGATTAAGTAAGATACACATTCATAAACTAAAATATTGATTGAAGTAATTCCACTAAATATTCCGCCATATGATCTAAATGGTAAATTTTCGTAAAGCAATGCACTTAACGGATTTTTTAAATAAAACGCCAAGATGAAGATCAAAAGCGTACCAATAAGAGAAACAGCACTCGAAATGAAACCGTATTTCCATCCTCTATAAGCACCAATTATCAATATGACAATAATCAAAACATCAACTATTCCCATAACTATCCTCCTTATTTTTATTATATATAAATATATTTGAAAATACAATAAATTATGTTAAACTATGTCTAGGTGATGACAATGAAACAGCAGACTATCGTCTTCAAAGTATCAGATAATCTAAAGGAAAAGATGATCGATTTTTATCGCGATCGCTTTGCTCCTAAAACACCGCCATATGCTGTCTTTCAAGTTAAGGATTACGACTGTACGATAACACTTTACGAGTCAGGTAAAGTTATGTTTCAAGGAATTGGAGCAGACATCGAAGCGAGCATATGGACAGAACAAGAGAGAATCACAAACAATCGCGATGTTGCAAGCGAGTTAAAAGAAAAAGAAGAAAAGAAAGAAAAAAAGGAAGAGGAAGCTAAGGACAATCGCTTTAAAGGACGTTCAACAATCGGCTCAGATGAGGTTGGAACCGGAGATTATTTTGGTCCAATCGTAGTAACTGCTTCATATGTTTCTAAAGAAAATTCTTCTTTATTATACGAATTAGGAGTTCGCGATTCCAAGAAATTAACAGATGAAAAAATATTAAAAATAGCACCTGTATTGATAAAAAAAATTCCTCATGTAACTTACATTCTCGATAATGTGACTTATAACAAACGAGGTATTACTAATATGAACAAAATTAAGGCAATTCTCCACAATAAAGTACTCACTGAGCTTACTAAAAAAGGTGATTACGATTACGACATGATCGTCATCGATCAATTCGTATATCCAAAAAAATACTTCGAACATATAAGTGATGCGAAAGAAAAAGTCACCAATATCGTATTTACAACTCATGCGGAAGATAAATGTCTTTCTGTTGCGGCATCGAGTATTATATCACGCTATATTTTTATAAAAGAGATGGATAAATTGAGTAATAGTAT
>CALVQL010000056.1 GCA_944358235.1 uncultured Bacilli bacterium | reverse complement strand
TCATCAAATACATTTGAATATACCGTATATAATATTGCTGATACTATCAATAGTGTACGTATAACTCCTGTCTGTAACGACGGGGAGACATGTAGTTATACTATTAGTGGCGGAAGGAGTACAAGTGGTAGTACTGTCACACTTAATCAAGGAGAAAACACCGTAAATATTCTCGTTGAAAGTGAAAATGGTCAAAATCAAAACACTTATACTTTGACTATCTATCGCGGTGAAACAGCATTTAATAGTGATAAACTTGCGAGTTTGTCATTCGGGGACTATACATTGACTCCGGCTTTTACCAAAGATGTAACTGATTACACACTAACAGTACCGAATACGGTAAATAGCTTATCACAAATAATCAAATATGAATTAGAAGATAATAACGCAACCATAGACGTTAAAGGATTAGACAATTTAGTTGTTGGAACAAATACCGTAACGTTAACTATCGATAACGTCAATGGAGATAGTACTACGACATATACAATCCGAGTTACACGTTTATCTGAAGAAAATATCGAAATTTTAAAATATATCGATGGGGAAGTTACTTTTAGAGATGCTGACGGGATTCAGACAACTCTTAGTATTTCAGAATTTGAAAATCAATACCCAGCTGAATACGAAAAGATAATGAATGACGAGTATCAATTTGATGAAGAAGGAAACATCATAGTTGAAAGTACTGAACCAGTCGAAGAAGAAGAAGAGGAAAAATCTAATAATCGAACTTGGTTGATCGCCATCTTGGTAATAGTCGGTTTAATTATCATCGTCGTCTCAGGTATTTTGATTTTCCGTAAGAAAAAGCCAAAGAAAGGCGAGGAAAAGAATTCTGAAGCAGAGAATGCTGAAAATAACAATACTGAAGAGGCATCAGAAACTTCTACCGAAGAAGCAACTAATGAAGATGAAGAAATTAACGAAGAAGGTATTGAAGAAAGCATTATTGGTGAAGGATTTTCCGACGATATAGACAAGACCGTTGATGTCGATATTGCCCTTAATGATTTAATGAGTACAAAACAGTATGAATTTAAGGATAAAGATTTTTAGCTTTATCCTTTTTATAATGCTTATATGTACCGAAAATTCGTTAAAAGTCCTTGCAAGTTGTTTTAAAGTGTATTATAATACTAGTGAATTGAGAGGAGGGAAGCAAGATGATAAGAGTTGACGTGAAAAATGGCGATGTTAATGGTGCTTTAAGAAGAATTAAAGTTAAACTAGCCAAAAGCGGTGTCCCTTCTGAACTAAAAAAACACAAACACTATTCAAAACCGGGCGTTAGAAAACGTGAAGAACAAAAGGAAATGATAAAAAATTCTCGCAAGAAGAACAGAAGAAGAAATGGATAGTAAATATCCTTTTTTTATGTTATAATTTAGTAGGTGATAATTATGTTTGAAAAGATAAAGAGCGATCTACTTCAAGCAATGAAGGATCAAGAAAAATTTCGTTTGAGTGTTCTCCGTATGCTTAAAAGCGCTGTTCAAAATGAACAAATCGAAAAAAAACACGAACTAAGTGATGAGGAAGTTTTAGCAGTAATAAAAAGAGAAGTAAAGAAGCGCAAATCTACTCTTGATGAATATATTAAATTAGGAAGAGAAGAGGCTGGAGCGTCATTAAATGATGAAATAGCCATTTTAAATGAATATCTTCCAGAGGAATTAAGCGATGAAGAAGTTGAACAAATTGTCCTAAAAGCTATCGAAGATAACAGTCCTGCTACTATAAAGGAAATGGGAAAGATTATCAAAGCAATTAAAGAACAATATGGCACTTCTATCGATATGGGAAAAGTTTCTAAACTCGTAAAAGAACACCTATCTTAAACACATATGTGTTTTTTTTCATTTGCCATCATATAATTTATTGGTGAACGTTATGCTAGATATTATAAAATCATATATCAGTAATGAAAAATTCTATATTATCATCATGGATTCAGCTATATATATAAAGAACTATTCAAAGATAATTAATATTGCTGATGACGAGATAATCATCGAAATATCTGGGACTTTATACAAAATAAAGGGTTCTTCGTTTTCGCTGACTAAAAGTATAAATAGAGAACTTGAAATAAAGGGCTATGTGGAAAGTGTTGACAAGTTATGATATTAATTAGAGTTCATAAGGAATGTAAACGCTTTATCTCAAAATGTCTAAAGCATAACATCAATCTGATAACGATTAAAAGCGATAAAGACGATTTAATCGTCAAAATCCACGACAACGATTTAGAAGAAATAGTGAGACTAAATTACTATTCACAGATCGAAATCATCAAGTATTATGGAATAAAGGGAGTATTGCTAAATTTAAGAAAATATTTTTTTGATTATATTATGTTGCTAATCTTTCTAATAGCACTATACTTCATAAGTAATATCATCATAAAAATCGATATCAATCATGAAAACACAGCTTTAAAAGAAAGAGTAAACGGATTATTAATCGAAAAAGGAATTGAAGTCTTTACTTATCGTAAAGACATAACCGATTTAAATGAGATAAGTAACGCGATTGTCGAAGAAAATAAAGATTTTCTCGATTGGATGAGCATTAATCGCGTCGGAATGAAATATGTTGTATCATTTGAGGAGCGAATCATCAATGATATCAGCGAAGAATCAGGGAACTGTCATATCGTAGCTAAAAAAGATGGCGTAATAACAAAAATAGTTGCTGATCATGGAGTAACTCTTGTTGAAAAAGGGGACTATGTCCGTGAAGGAGATATAATTATAAGTGGAGAGATTACTTTAAATGAAGAAGTAAAAGACACAACTTGTGCTTCCGGTGAAGTCCTAGGAGAGACTTGGTATAAAGTCAACATAACTGTACCATTTGCTTATCAAGACAAAAAGTATAGTGATAAAAGTCGTTATAATTTTTATTTAAACGGCAATTATTTTTACAAGAAAAACTATGATCACTATGACGAGGAAGTCATCTTTAAACTCGATATTTTTGGCAATAACTTTAAGATCGTAAAACAGAAAGAGTATGAACTAAGTGATTTACAATATACTAAAGAAGAAGCACGAAAAATTGCTCTAGAGGAGAGTAGTAAACGCCTTTTAGAGAAAATCGGGCAAAATAGTACGGTTTTAGAACAAAAAGTTTTGAAAGAAACCGTAAATAATAGTACAATAGAAATGGAAATATTTATCGTAGTCGAAGAAAATATTGGTACTACGAGGATGTTTGAAGTAGGTGAAGAAATTGATACCGAATAGAGTTTACGATATATTATTTGAATTACTACCGATGATAATTCTCTTTTCTGTCGTCATGATATCAACACGCGTTGCATTCATGATAATCGCCAAAGAGAAGATTGTAATTCATCGTGAATTGAAGAACTTACTTTATGTAGTTTATTGCTTTGCATTGTTTCAATTGGTAACGACATCTGACTTTGAAAGTTTTTCTAATAACTTTATTCCTTTTAAAGAGATGACTCGCTATCGTCTTTCTAGTGTCTTATTTTATCGCAATGTTATAGGAAATATTGCTCTTTTCGTCCCATTTGGTTATCTTATTTCCGATATGATTTTTGAGAAGACGAAAAAGTATCACGGTATCGTAACCGCATTATTAGTTTTGATAACCAGTTTTACTATTGAAGTTATCCAGATGAATATCGGACGTAGCTTTGATATTGACGATATAATATTGAATTTAGTTGGAGGAATTATCGGTTTTGGTATATTTGCTATTATACATAAATTTATTTTTCGTAAAAAGGAGGAATAACACATGAACGATTTTTCTATTATCGACGAATACGGATATGACAATTATGAGTATTTAAATGAAGTTATTGAGTATTCGTTAAAAAGAATGAATGTATCGAATGCGTATTTATCGGTTATATTTATCAATGATGATCATATGCAAGAATTAAATAAACAGTATCGAAATATTGATAAGACTACTGATGTTTTGAGTTTTGCCTTTGAAGACAATGAGGAAATAAACTTACCAGTACGTATGCTTGGGGATATATACGTTTCTATTCCCAAAATGCAACAACAAGCTAAAGAATATGATCATTCTGAAAAACGTGAACTATCATTTCTCGTCGTTCATGGACTTTTACACCTTTTGGGATATGATCATACTCGAAGCAAAGAAGAAGAAGAACGCCAGTTTGCTCTTCAAGACGAAATTTTGGCAAATTTAGATATTGTAATGTGATATAATATTTTATAGTAGTAAGGAGAGGTTTTATGAAAAGTGGATTTGTAAGCATCATAGGTCGACCAAATACAGGGAAGAGCACACTTATTAATACGCTTATCGATTCAAAAATTGCAATAGTTTCCAACGTCGCTGGAACAACTCGTAACACAATTCAAGGGGTCTATAACGATGGCGATACACAGATTGTTTTTGTCGATACACCAGGAATTCATCGTGCTACCGATAAATTGGGAAAACATTTAAATAAACAATCATATGAATCTCTTGAAGATATCGATGCTATATTGTTTGTTGTCGACGCTGCTAGTGGAATTGGACGTGGTGATAAATTCATTATCGAAGCACTAAAACACACGAATGTACCTGTCATCCTCGTTTTAAATAAAATCGATAAGATTACTCCAGAAGGAATTATGCGCGCAATCAACTCCTATAAAGATCTTTACGACTTTGCTGATATAATTCCTATTAGTGCATTAAAAAGAGATAATATCGATCGTTTAATAGAGCTTACTAAAAAATACTTAAAAGACTCGATAAAATATTACGAAGATGATGTGATCACTAATAACGACCTCTATTTTATGATCAGTGAGCTAGTTCGTGAAAAGATTTTAAATCTTACAACAGATGAAGTACCACACTCGATAACTTGCGTATTAAAGTCATATAAAGAAAAGAGTAATGTCGTCGAAATCATGGTCGATATCATCGTCAGTCGCGACTCTTTAAAAAAGATAATTATTGGAAAACAGGGTAGCATGTTAAAAAATATCGGAACAGAAGCCCGTAAAGATATTGAAAAAATGTTGGGTAAACCCGTATATTTGGAGCTATTTGTGAAAACAGTAAAAAATTGGCGCAACAAGGAAAAATACTTATTAGAATTGGGGTTTGATGAAAGATAAAAAGGAGGTAGAATAATGGATACTTTAGAGACTTCTTTAAAAAGACAAAAAGAAGTATTTGACAGTTATATAGCTAATAACGGAAAGACCACAAATTTGCTGCCACTCCTCGAGCGTTTTGCCAAAGAAGACGGTAAAAAAAGTTATCCAGCTTCACGTTTAGAAGAATATCTCGAACTTTATATTGCAAGCAATCGCCTCACAGAAGAAGAACGTGCTCTTTTTAATAGCACAAAAATGCAATCATCTGATAAAGTATATGAACGTGGTAAAGTGTTATGCCACTACTTCATAATATCTGGTGGAAATTGGGATTTTCTTTTAACTTTCGGTGCTATTTATAGCGAAGAAGATGAACACATTACACCATACACAAAAATAGCATTATCTAAGTATCTAAACTTCTATTTGAACAATACTAAAAACAAGAAGAAATTAGCAGCATACGAATATGTCAAAAAGCATCATGATAAATATGATGATATCTTAAACATGAACACTATTGCTGACCAAATTGCTCTGTGTCTAGAAATTGAAATATCGGACATTACCTTACAAGAAATGGGTGGCGAAGATCTAGCACAAGAATTAAAGAAAAACGAAAAATATCGAAAACATATAAACGTCTGGAATCGAAATTTAAAAAAACTATTGAATGATTTCTTAATAAGTGATGATGAAATCATCCAAGATCGTATGCTTATAACTCATAATTTCAG
>CALVQL010000055.1 GCA_944358235.1 uncultured Bacilli bacterium | reverse complement strand
CGTGATACAACATATGGTTTATCGACACGCATTATCGGTTTTTTTGAATAATCGAGTGCTACATTGACGATTGGTGCTTGAGTAACTTGTGAAATATATACATGACTTACACCATTAAATTCTTTTAGATTATTCTTAGTGCGATTATATGTACCTTCTGGGAAGATGAACACATTATGCCCATTGACGACAAGTTTAGCAAGTTCTTCATTAGCATAATGACGACTTTTATGATCTTTTCTATCGACAAATACAGAATCGACTAATTTAAATAACATACCATATATCTCATCAATCAATTCACTTTTCGCTAACATATGCCACTGGCCATATTCTCCACGAAGTTCCGAAAACAAGAATGCGACATCTTTACCACATAAATGATTACTTACAAAAATAGTTCCTACTCTATCATTATTAGCTTCTAAAATATTTTCACGCCCTATGACAATTGGATCAAACTTTTTATTAAATACAATTGCCATCAAATAAGAAAGAATTTGTCCCATGCGCTCTCTTTTTTTTATATCCGCATTATTTATCGGCAAAGCACGCCAATAATCTATTAATCTATCATAATAAGCTTCTTTTTCTTCTAAAGTCATGGCTTCTTTCTCTTCACGACTTTTTATCTCAAATGTCGAGAAAATCGTCGATATTCCCAATAGATGACTCTTAAAATTCATAATAGCAGCATAGATATCGTTAGAATTATCAACACGAATGACATTATCGTTAAATTTCTGTTGATTATTAAGTGTATCGACACAGACAACTTTTAATTCTTTACTTAATTCTTCGACATTTTCAAGCTTATCTTCAACCATGATTTTGGCATTAAGCTTCTCACAAGCCGCCAGCTTATCTTTTGCACTATTATCTAACGAGCAATACTCGATGCCATCATAATTAATGCCATGTAAACGTAATCCTGCCTCAAACAATTTACGAACCGCAAATCCACGGAAACTCTTTTCTAAAGCACAAGCTTTAGAAGTTACGATATAAATTCTATCACCACTAGCACGTAATTTATCTATAGCTTCTTTTATACCTGGTCGTGGTGGAAAAAATAACGAATATTTTATAATCAATTTCGTCCAGATATCGATTTCAGTTTGACTATCAACACCATAGACATCTTTTATTCCATACCCAGTCTTATCCACGAGTTCTTTACCATACTCGTCCTTGACAAGTTCCATTACTTCCGGTGATAACTGAAATTTTTCAGTATCATAAAGTACGCCATCAGCGTCAAATGCAATATTAAATCCCATATATATTCCCCTCAATTGCCGCCTATTCTAGCACTAAACGAAAAAAAAAGCAAATTTTGCGCTAAAATGGCATTTTCATATTACCATTACTAAACTGCTTCATCATTTGCTTCATCTGCTCAAACTGTTTGAGTAAACGATTTACTTCTTCAACACTACGTCCAGAACCTTTAGCAATACGTTGTTTGCGTGATGCTTTCAAACATTCTGGATGACGCCTTTCATACGGTGTCATGGATAACACTATCGCTTCGACATGAGCCATATCTTTTGGATTAATACTGATATTTCCAAGTCCCATCTTACGAGCACCAGGAATCATCTTCAATATATTTTCAAGTGGTCCAAGCTTTTTTATCTGTTTGAGATTATTTAAGAAATCTTCCAGATCATAATTACCTTTTTTCATCTTCTTAGCCATATCTTGAGCTTCATCTTCGCTTATGACATTTTCGACTTTCTCAGCAATCGAAAGAATATCTCCCATATCTAGGATTCTCTCTGCCATACGTTCCGGATAAAATTCAGACAAGCCATCTAACTTTTCAGAATCCCCGACAAATTTAATCGGTACATTAGTAAGATGACGAACAGACAGTGCTACACCACCCTTAGTATTACCATCCATCTTCGTCAAAACGGCACCTGTAAGTTTTAATTTCTCATTAAAACCAGTGATAACATTTATCGCATCTTGTCCCATCATCGCATCGATAACGAGTAATATCTCATCAGGTTTAGCATACTCCTCTATCTCGACCAATTCATCCATAAGCTCAGCATCGATATGCAAACGTCCAGCAGTATCGATAATAATATAATCATGACTATTCTCTTTAGCATATTCTAAAGCTTCTTTAACGATATTTAAAGGCTTTATTTTACCTTTTTCAAATACTGGAATCGAAAGCGATTTACCAACTTCACATAACTGATCAATTGCAGCCGGTCGATAGACGTCACAAGCAACTAGTAATGGATTTTTCTTATACTTTTTTCTAACTAAATTAGCGATTTTACCAGATGTAGTAGTTTTACCACCCCCCTGAAGTCCAACCATCATGACAATTGTCGGCTTCTTAGTAACTTCCAAAGGGACATAATCCCCACCAAGTAAATTTACCAATTCATCTTTAACTAACTTGATGAATAGTTCTTCAGGTTTTAACGATTTTTCGACCTCTAGTCCTAAAGCTTTTTCTTTAACCGTCTTGACGAATTCTTTGACGACCTCATAATTGACATCAGCTTCTAATAAGGCCATTCTTATCTCACGCATGGCATCAGATATATTACTTTCGGTAATTCGTCCCATTCCTTTAATATTTTTTATCGCATTACTCAAACGATCACCCATGTATTCAAACATATTCAAACCTCCCAATATTATTCATATATAATTACATAATAATGTGTTGGAATTCCATTAAATCCATTCTCTTTATATATTACTCCAACTCCTAAATAACGCAAATCATCACGTGTCGTAACTTTAGTCTTAGAAATTGTATCTTGATAAAGACTTAAGTAGCCATTATTATGATTCAAATTATTACTCTTCTTAGCATAATAAGAATTCCCAGCAAGATAGGCTTTCAACTCGGATTCCGTAAAATCATCCCAATAGTCGGCAGCCTCTTCAGCAAGAGTTCTTAAGTCACTAGCGACCTCTAATTCGTCTAGACCGTTACTACGACGCTCCTCATTAATCATCTCGACGATTTCCCATTCCCAATCATTCAAAGCATTTGGATAATCACTTTCTCCATCAGTAACAGGATGTGTCGGTCGTTCTTCTGTAATGATAATCGTCGGCCCTGTAACGGTTACTGTTCTCGTCGATGTCTTAGTTGTACATCGTGAACTCGTCGTTTTAGCAGATGATATTCTAGTAGTAGAACTGTTTGGCGAAGTATTACTCGACGCAGTACCACTACTCGTCGGAACCGTCGATGTTGTCACACTACTAGTCGTATCATCATCGATAATAGCTTCACTACTAACGGTATTCCTTCTAGTTGTCGTTTGTCGGTTACTATTACTAGTGGGAACGTTTTCTGCCTGATAACTAAGATAAGCTATAATACCTAGACAAACAATCAATACAATAATAAATGCAATAACTATGCATAAAATGAGAATCTTTTTCTTATCTTCCATCAAACACACTCTCCACCCCAATTATAACAAACTTTTTCTAATCACAAAAGGTCATTACCCAATTATTCAAATTTTCAACAGTTTCTTCAATTTTTTCCTCTACTCGGTAATCTATAAGAAAACTATCTCTTATTCCATCATCAAAAAACGTTTCAAAATTACTCACATAACTTATAAAACAATAAAGTGAATTACCAACGACTTTAAAGCCATTAGGAATACTCGGCAAATTATCAATTCTTTCAAAAGAAATATGACAATCCGTATTAATTACCGGTACCCGAAATATTCTATTATGCCCGTTACGTGGTATTTCATATGAAACATTAAGCAACATATTAATATAATCGCTTTCTTTTTCATCGACAACATGTTCGATGAATTCCCCCTTATAGACATCTCCTATAAAAGACGAAGTCGTCTTATAACCATTCTTATTAAGTAGAGATACACTATTTGCAATTCTCTTATCAACAGCAAAACAATTACTATTTTCTTCATCGAGAATATCATAAGTATATCTATCAATAAACACACTACTCATCATATCACCACCAAAATTATACCATATTTATAACAGTTATCGACAAAGTCTTTTACCAACAACAAGTGGGTTAACACAACGATCTTTAATATTAGGAATATCAATATCGGGAAACGTTTCTATAGTTCGAAAACTATACCATAAATCATGTAGTACGCCATCCCCACTAATTGCACTTTCAATTATCTTAACCATTGTCGGTTCATCTATTTGATATAACTCATCATAATCGACGACACCTATATCAATACATCTTTTAACGATATTAGCTAGTAGTAACATCATATAATTATCTTTCTTTGTATGCATAAGTTTATTTATCTCATCATTAATATATTTGACATATAATGCCGTATTCTCACTTGAAAATCCCATCTCCAAAGCACCATTCTCATTAGAATATATTACTATATCATCGAGTATTTCCTTTGCATCTTGAAAAGAAAGGACATTAAGCCACGTCATACCATCAGATATTATGTTATCGATTCGATCAGCACAAAGACAAGGTCTAGGTAAATCGACAATCGAATACTTTTTAAAGTTGATAACATCAGCGATATCGACATTATCACTTTGAAGTAATCTCTTAACTTCTGGCGATTTATTTAAAATCTCGTAAGTTTTCTTTTCCGTACTCTCCTGTAAAAGATAATCTCTATTCATATAGTCGATAACATGGGAAAACACCGGAGTTGCTATATCATGAAATAAAGCTGCCAATGTCGCACTCTTATCTTTAGAGCATTTATAAACTAATTTTGCTGTTGCAAGAGAATGTTCATAACGCGAAATAGAAAATGCAAAATTATAAGCATGACTCGATGCATATTCCATACCACAAAGACGCGAAACATTCTTTAATCGCTTAAGAATATCTAAATCTCGATATTTTTCCAAAAAAGTTGCTTCTTCCCCTAGGTATTTCCAATAATCTTCATAATCCTTGCGTACACTCATCCTTAATCACAACACTTTCATATTATTTATGACAATCTGATATTTATCAAATCTTCTTTCAACATGCCCTTTAATCCATACTAGATCACCACTCTTAACAGAATCCAAAAAAGACACTCGATCGGGAAATAAGACAAAATCTGCTGAAGTCGTCTCATCACTTCCTCTTAAGAAAGCCATATCTTTACCATTCTTCGTATGAACAACACGAATATTCTCGATTAAAACAACTGTTTCAATATATTTATCGAAATATTTTTTTATATTATTCATCTTTACTACTTTGGGATATTTACTAGCTGGATGTGTTGAAACATAATAGCCATAAAGCTTTAATTCAGTCTGCATAAGCTCTAACTCTAAAAATTCATCGACAATTTCTATTTCTGGTTTATTGACCAAAGAGGCGTCTAAATTGGCAACTAAATCGGCATACATCAATGCCGAATCCAAATTATTGAGTAACGTTCGACGATTATAACCAAAAGAATCCAGAGCACCTCCCAAAATAAGAGCTTCTAATGTCTTTTTATTGACATTAAAGCCATATGTTCGTGCCACAAAATCGAAATAATCACTAAATGGGCTTTTCCCACGGCGCTCGATTATCGCATCATTACTAGAAGTTCCAACTCCCTTAATGACTCGTAATGGTAATCGAATCGATTTTCCCTCCTTAGAATAAATTGCCTGTGACTTATTGACATCCGGCCTTAATATCTGTACTCCCGATTGTTTGACTTCATCGATATACTCCTTTGTCTTTGCCTCACCACCAATATTAATATTCAACAAATTGATGTAATAATGCTCACGATAATGCGTCTTCAAATAAGCCATTTGATAAGCAATCATTGCATACGCAACCGAATGGGATTTATTAAATCCAAAATCAGCAAAACGAACGATTAGATTATATACCTCTTCCGCTATTTCTCGCTTATAACCATTATTAATAGCATTATCTATAAAATTCTTTCGTTCACTTTCGATGACATCTAACTTTTTCTTACTTATAGCTCGTCTTATAATATCAGCTTC
>CALVQL010000054.1 GCA_944358235.1 uncultured Bacilli bacterium | reverse complement strand
TCCTTTCAATAAAATAAAAAAAATTCTATAAGATAAGGACGATTTATCGCGGTACCACCTTACTTCATAGAATCTCTATGCACTCAAATCTTTAACGCAGATATGCGATATAACTCAAAGGTTCATTCATATAATATTACCATTCTCTTTCACCAACCGAGAACATCACTAAGATAAGTGATCATATTACTACTCCTTTTTCACAGTCATTTAAAATATGAATAGATTATAAAATTTTTTTATTATTTTGTCAATATATGCAAAATAAATGTGTTAATCATTATCTTTTTATAAATTTTTTTGTGAAAAAATATTTTATATTTTGGTAAAAATAAAAATACAATATTAAGTTATGTCATGGTTGGTAAGTAAAGAGCTTAGCATCTATTTTCTGATATTCAACAATCTATTATTAGTTTGTTAAATAGTATTGAATAAGACCATAACAAGACCAAAACTATTTTAAATCACAAAAAAACCCTTTATACAAAGGGATATAAACTTATTGGTAGCGACGGAGGGGATCGAACCCCCGACCTATCGGGTATGAACCGATCGCTCTAGCCAGCTGAGCTACATCGCCATAAAAGTAAGCAATATAATAATATCATAAAAGCTTACTTTTGACAATACTAAAAATTGCTTTTTATTTTAATTTATAACCCGGTCTAATTACATCGTCCAATTTTAGACGGAGCGATTTAATATCGTTAGAGACAATTCTTGCAGCACCACTACATTCATTGCCACCACCACCGAGTTGACTCATTATCTCACCGACATCCACTCCACCTTTACTTCTAGCAGAAATATATACGATTCCCGGTTCAATATAACCTAAAGCAAATGACGCATCAGTCGCTTTATACTTAATCAACCAATCAGCAACTTTAGCCAAATCCTCTTTAAAGTATATCGTATCAGGATATTCGTTATTCATAGCAATTCCAATATTGAACATCTTCCATACCGTTTTGCTTACTAGATTAGAAACACGCATATCACTTTCAAAATCATCTAAAAAAAGATCGTTAGCATAATTCATATTTGCTCCCTTCTTCAAGAGTTTAGCAACAACATCCATCGAGCGAGCCGTAACATTTTTCGTAAGTTTTGAAGTATCCAAAATTATTCCACTTAATAGATAATTACATATATTGGAAGGCATATGATGCTCCTCTAGCGTCTTTGTGTGATCTAATTTAATCGAAAAAAGAATCATTAATTGATACATAATTTCACAGGCACTAGATGCATTTATATCAAT
Source organism: uncultured Bacilli bacterium (assembly GCA_944358235.1). Lineage (GTDB taxonomy): Bacteria > Bacillota_I > Bacilli_A > RF39 > UBA660 > CAG-582. The sequence goes on along the minus strand of CALVQL010000054.1, from coordinate 4,979 downwards.
ATATGACGCATCAGTTTCAATACTGGTTATTCCCGGTTTATGATGATCTATTACGACAATATTTTTAAAAGCCTCTACATAGGTAAAAGGGATTAAATCCTTTTTATTTGTATCGACAACAACAAGCAAAGAATCATCATCCAAAAATTTAAGAGCATCAATTGACGTTATAATATTAATCGAATCTGGCAGTTCATCGATTATCATTTTGACACTATTATCCATCTTTTCACGCTTATCATCGATAATTATAAAAGCTTCTTTTCCTAATTTATTACATATGATATTTAAAGCTATTGCACTACCTATGGCATCACAATCAGGTCCAATATGAGGAGTTATAAATACTTTACTACAAGTATTGATCTTTTCTTCTAAGGCATCCTTTAACTCCTTGATATTTTTTATCACTTTAATTTCACCTCATGACAATCATTATACACAAAAAAACAATTCCGTCAACTTGACAAATAAAAATAGTACGAATAATCGTACTACCTTGTAAGATAAAGACTGACACCATTATCCAATTCCACCTTCATGGCAAAACCGATAACATAGTTATACTTATTATAAACATAAATCAATTCTTGTCCAACAATTTGATTATAAGCATATTCACTCGGTAAATATATCGACAAATCATCACTGGCCATATCTAAAAGATCACTGTATTGCAAATCGTCATCCAACTCATTTTCATCAACACCCTGAGTATACGAAAGAATCATTTCATTATTCCAATCATCATATGCCGGCTCAATATGGTCGATTGTCAGATCACTCTTCTTTTCGTTTTCTCTACTATATCCTTCTCTGACCGTTAAACGCACTGTTTTAACGACATTATTTCCCAAATTATCAGATACAACAATATCAAAGCTATATATACCTGCTCGTTCTTGACGAGTTGCATCTCCTTCATCTTCGTACTCTACAGCACAGGGTTTCGAATAATCATCACAAGTTAACAAGAACTCAGCTATATCGTAATCCTCTCCTACTCCGACAGTCAAATCCTGAGTTGTAACAACTGGTGCCGAAGTATCTTCTACAACCAATTTGCCAGTTTTCGTAATATTTTTATATTTGATTTTATATGTGTATTCACCAACGGTCGTCAATATGTCATCATCCAAAGGAATTCCATTTAAATTCAAACTATAATCCTTCTCATCGACGATTCGGCTTATAACATAATCACTAATATCACGACTTATCGTATCGCCAGCTTCATAAATAATACTCTCCTTTAAATTTAAAGTATAATATTTGCGATAATATATAAAAGCAACGATAAAAAGTGTTATTAATATCAATATTGCCATACAGATATATTTAACACGTTTAGGATTTTCATCCTCCATATAGAATTCTTCTTCACTCATTACAACCACCTAGAAAAATAAATATTACGGGTATAGCCGACTTCATAATTATCAAAAACACTGATAATCCAATTAACTATCGCCGTTAATATATCCTCGCCCTTTCTAACTTTTATTCTCTTCATTTCCTCACGTAATTCTTTGCGAAAGAAATAATCATCGATATATTTATTTAAAATCAAATCCAATTGTTCCAATTTTTTTATCTGATTTTTATTATTTAGATCGACTTTAAAGACAAATTCTTCGTATACATCAAGTAACTTTTCTGAAAGTTTATCATCTTCAAAATACTCAAAATTCATTATTTTATAAAAGTTGGGACAATGACGTAAAATTTGCTTATTCTTATTCATAATCCACTACCTTTCATAATAAAATTATACAATATTCGAATATATTATGTCAAAAAAAAAGACTTGACTAGTCTTCTTTTTCTGTTTTTATTACTTCTTTTCCTTTGTAAAATCCACACTCAGGACATGCTCTATGTGCTTTAATAGGAGCACCACATTTTGGACAAGTTATTACCCCAGGTAATTCTCTTTTCAAATGAGTACGACGCATTCTCTTTTTAGTTTTACTTGTTCTTCTAAATGGAACTGCCATATAATCACTCCTTCCTTATCACCTATTCATTGCTAGTTTCAAACTTCCAGCCATCACCACTGAGACTTATATGATCTAGCCCTTCTTTTACAACTTTAATAGGGACTTCCGAAACAATATTTTCCCATATAATCGGCAAAATATCAAGACTATTTTTATTTTTGTTATAAAAATCTTCAAAATTACCAATATTTTCCTCTATCTCCATATTAATTGGATAATCGACATCCTCAAGCGTTATTGCACATTCTAATACTAAAACACCATCAATCGTAGCTGATATAACTATCTCATCTTGAATATTTATCGCGATATTCCCTTTAATATGCAGATTCTTAGTATTACGAATAAAATGACGATCATAATATTCTTCCGGAAATACAATATCATCATCGATATTGAGTTCATTAAAATTATTCAATTTGAACAAATCAATCTTCATAATGCTACTTCAAGCGATTCATCTGAGCCATCACTTGTTTTACCTGCTTACTATTCGGTTTTCTTCCCATACTAGACATCAAAGTTTCAATCATCTTTTCATTTATCGGTGGATTTTTCTTAAAATAGCTCTTCATGAAATAACGAGCCACTAAAAATCCGATAATAACTCCAATAACGATTCCAATTACTACTAACAATATATCATGAGCCATATCATCACTCCTCTTTATAAATTATACCTTTTTTTTAATATTTACACAAGTGCTAGATTTTTTATATCGGAAAGCCAAAAATAATCACTATTTTCAAAATCACAGACGAACAAATTCGGTATCATCATTAACTTTTTAAAGAACGACGATGTCGCTTTATTGGTCTTCAAAACGAGATAACTACTATGAACGATTAATTTTGAAGATTCATTATTATAATAATCATGATACGTATGAACACTACCATAATTTTGATATCCATCTAAAGAATACATATCTTTTAAAATCGTCTTAATTTCATCTTTTTTGAAAATCTCATTCATACTATCGAATAAGGAGTATGCCGCATAAACATCTTTGACACTACTTTTATATATCCCATTTAGTGCCATATATAGGTTATATGGTACATGTCGCGTCAAACGAGTAAATTCTCGATTAATTTTAAATATATGAAAAGTTCGCATATAATCACCAAAAAGAATATAACAAAACTACCAGGAAAATTATGTCGAATATTGGCATTTTATTCATATACAATTAATTCGTGCTGACTTCTAGTAACAGCAACATAATGAAGATTAGCATCTCCTTCAAAATCATTAATTATTATGACCGCATCAAACTCCAACCCTTTTACACTATAAGCAGGTGCAATAACTAAATTTCTACTAAATTTCTGGGTATGAATATCGATAAGCACTATTGACGGAAATTCCTCTTTCAAAGAATTAGTTAAATCTTTCGCGCGTTCTATGCTTTTAGTAATAATCGCAACACTTTTGTACTTACTCTTAAGATATTTAATATCCTCGCTAATCTGATCAATTTCCATTATATTTCTTTTCAATACCGGAAGATTCAAATTATGACGAATAGCGCTGACGTGAGAAAGCTCTAGTATTTTATTAGCATATTCGATTATTTCAGGACTTGAACGATACGTCTTCGTAAGTTCGACATACATGCTACTGTCAGTGAATATTTCTAATAATTTTTCCAAAGTTGCATATTTATAAAACGGATTTACAGTTTGATTAACATCTCCCAAAATTGTAAAAGATGCATTCTTAAATATTTTTTGTAATATCATATATTGTAAATACGTGTAATCTTGAGCTTCATCTATTACTACATGACGCATTGCAACTTGATAAGGATATCCTTCCAAAAGACACTTCAAATAAATAAAAGGCGTCGCATCTTCATAATTTATTACTTTTTTAGCAATGTTCTTAACATTTTCCTTTTTGCGATACATATAAGGATAATACTTCTGAAAAATTGCCGTATCAAAAAAGTCACGATAAATAGCACGATAATCCTTTTTAAAATTAGCGATTTCATACAGACGTTTCCTTATACTTAGCAGTTCCTTAGGTCGTCCTTTAAATAAGGTATTATTGATTTTCTCGGCAATTAACTCAACACGTTCAAATAGTGGCTTATTAGAATATCTTTCATACAATAGTTGATTCAAATCATCCATCGCCACTTCTCTTTCTTGATAAGAAAAATTATCGATAAAACGGGCATGTTTTTCCAAATAATCGACATATTCTTGAATAGCTAAAATAAATCCATCACTCAATTTAAATCTTATAAGATCATTATCTTGGCGTATACCTTGATAAAAACGTTCGACGAAAGAAGAATAAGACTCAACACGATAATATTCACTAATAAATGAGGATGCAAAATCGTGAAATGTCGTTTGCATCGTATTATCCTCACCTAAATCAGGTAAGACATCCGATATATATTCCGTAAATATATTATTTGGTGAAAAGATTAAAATATTATTACTCGTCAAATATTCAATTTTATAGAGCAAAAAAGCTATTCGGTGCAAAGCAACACTTGTCTTACCTGAACCGGCAATTCCCTGAACAACAATGTTCTTAGTCGTGGAATTACGTATTACTTGATTTTGTTCAGCTTGAATCGTGTTGACAATATTTTTCATCTTATCACTGCTATTTTCCGCTAAAACAGTCTGTAATACGTCATCATCGATATTAATATTCGTATCAAAAACATGACGCAATTTAGCATTTTCTATTTTATATTGTCTTTTTCGCGAAATATACCCACTTTCAATTCCCGCCGGAGATTCGTATTGTGCCTTACCAATGCCATAATCATAAAACATACTACAAATTGGAGCACGCCAATCATATACCGAATAGTCCATATCCTTTTTTACAGAAGTTATACCAATGTATATATCTTCATCATTGAAAACAATCGACCCAAAATAGGGATTGTTGCGAACTTTAATCAGACGATTAACTTGTCTAGCATTCTTTTCTAGAACATTGATTTT
>CALVQL010000053.1 GCA_944358235.1 uncultured Bacilli bacterium | reverse complement strand
TATACCGACGTATATATCCTCATCATTGAAAACAATCGAACCAAAATAAGGATTATTGCGAACTTTAATCAGACGATTAACTTGTCTAGCATTCTTTTCTAGAACATTGATTTTCAAATCATTCTCCTTTAAAAATGCCCATCGTTCTCCCTTATCTAATTCTTGTTCCATCTCCCAACGGAGTCGCTGAAACTCTCTTAACTCATCATGTTTTAAGGCAACATCTCCGCCCAACTCTTTTAAAAGAGCATCTACTTCTTTAATTGTATCATCAAGTTTTTGTTCCTCAAGCAATAGTTCTTCTTTACTTATACTCATACTTCCTCCTATTACTTTTGAAAACTAAGCATATCCATTATATCAAACCATTCAAAAAAAGCAATATCTATATTGCTTTTTAATCTTTAAATATAAATATATAATCGAGAATTTTAACTTCATCTCCACGCTTAGCACCGAGGCGTTCCAATTCCTCGTCAACTCCCATACCTCGAAGTTTTCGCGCAAAGCGTTCAACAGATTCATCTTCGGTAAAACGCGTCATATAAAACAATTTTTCAATCTCGTCACCACTCAAAACCCAAATATCATTCTCTTTCTTTATCGAGAAAGGTTTAGTTTCTTCAAAACGATATAAACGATGCGTTTCATTAGTTTGGTTCTCATAGATATTTACCTCATCCAGATTCTCCACCATATCAGCTAAATCATTTATTAAATTATCGACACCTTCATTCATAATCGCACTAATTGGATATATCGCTTCATTCGGATAAGTTTCTTTAAATTTTTCTAAATTAGTATCAGCATCAGGCAAATCCATCTTATTGGCAATAATCACGTGAGGCTTTGCTAATAATCTTTCATCATAGTTTTTTAATTCTAAACAGATACTTTCATAGTCGTCAATTGGATTTCTTCCTTCACTCGCTCCCATATCAATAACGTGAGCGATGACCTTAGTACGCATCGCGTGACGCAAAAATTTATGACCTAAACCTACACCTTGTGCTGCTCCTTCAATTAAACCTGGTAAATCAGCCATGACAAAACTACGATTATCTCGAAGTTTAATCACACCAAGATTAGGCGATAATGTCGTAAAATGATATGCTCCTATTTTTGGATTACAATTGCTTATTATCGAAATAAGTGTCGACTTTCCAACACTTGGCATTCCGACTAACCCGACATCAGCCAAGACTTTTAACTCACAACGCAAAGTCAATTTTTCCCCTGGTTCACCATACTCACTCATCTTAGGAGCAGGATTTTCATGAGTAGCAAAAGCTCGATTACCGCGGCCACCTCGCCCACCATGAGCAACAATAACTCTTTCATTAGGTTTGATAAGATCTGCAATCAAATAATTATTATCAGCATTAAAAACCGATGTCCCCATAGGTACTTTTATTACGACATCAGTTGCATTAGCTCCATTCATATTGGAACCCTTGCCATTTGTTCCTTTATCACCTTTAACGTGTTTCATCATCTTTAAATCGATTAGCGTTTTTAATCCAGGATCGACTTCAAATATAATGTTAGCACCTCTTCCACCACTTCCACCGTTAGGTCCTCCCATCTCGACGAACTTTTCACGACGAAAAGAAGTACATCCATCTCCACCTTTTCCGGCTTCGACTAATACCGTAACCTCATCGACAAACATATTTTCACCGCCTTTCGACAAGTTCTATTATTGTACAACCAGTATTAAAATTATACAAGTAAAAGTTCTTTACTTTCCTATTATGCTTTAAACTACTATGAATTTTTCTTTTTAAAATTCCATAACCTTTTCCATGTATGACATAAATCTTATCATATCCCAACTTATAACAGTCGTCGATAAATTCATTGACGACTGTCATTACCATATCCTCAGTATAACCATGAACATCGATATTGGGTAAGATATGCAAGAAAGGATCTATTCTATCCATTATTAGGTTTGTCAAAAATATTAGATTCTGATGTCGATGGTTGTGGAGTTTGATTAAAAGCTTGACTTGTCATATCAGGTTGTGAAACTGGCTGCGGTGTTTCTGCTGATGCTACTGGCTGCCCCTGTGCATCTTGATGATATCCAGGCTGCAAAGGAGCAACTTGTTGTGCTTGAGCGACTTCATTACTCTTTTGACGAGCAAGTCCAAGTTTTTCACGTAACCCTGAATTATCCAAGACCTCATCAATCGTCGGAATAGCAGGTACTTCACCAATTCTTGAAATCGAAATTGCAGCTGCTGTATTAGCAAGTTTAATAGCATCATCGATATCCATATTATTAGCAAAACAGAACGCTAAAGCACCTACAAAAACTGAATCAAAACTCGAATAATCAGCAACATTAATCTTCATCTCTGGAAGCATCTTTACCTTACCATCGACACTGTATAATATTTTATGGTTATTCAAAAGAACTATATAATTACTCGCACCTGCTGAATCGACAATTTTCTGATATAAATTAACATAACTTTCAGCAGTATCTTCCGCATCATAACGCGTCATCGTCTCAGCAAAATTCTGCGTACATACGACCCAAGTACATCTTTTTGACATATTTATCGTATCTCTATCACCAATTCGCGCATAAAAAACTGTTTTACAAGAACCATTATTATTTAATAGAGCATGTGCTCCGGCAAAATCTGTTCCATCAATAACGGCAAACTCCGGAACAAAATCATATTTAAAACGTGTCAATTGATTATCAGGATCATTATACAAGATCTTAGAAGCAATACCATCTTTCATGTTCAAGATGATATAATTAACACTCGTTCCCTTGTCAAAATTAACTTCCAAAAATTTAGAATTAACTTTAAACTCATTGAAAGTCTGACGCACCTTTTCCGCATACGGATCATTTCCAATCACTCCTGTAAAATGTGTCGTCATTCCCCATTTGCTCAAAAGACATGCACTACAAGCTCCAACATTTCCAACTGACTCATTCTTTCCCTTTATTGTGAAGATATCACCCTCTTGAGGAAATTCTTGAAGCGGTAAATAAATATTGACCGCAGGTTTACCAATTACTAATATTTCCATTTATACCATCCTATTCTTCTTATATTATATAACAGTTCATCGATAATAACAAACAAAAATTCTTTCTAGCAATCAACAAACATTCAAGCATTAATTAAATACGATTATTCGTCTTTGTTTTAGTCGACACAATTTCATTTTTCTTACCACATAACCAATCCACATCAACTTCATACAAACGACAAATAAGAATTAAGCGATCTACTGGAAGCTTTATGATTCCTTTAAAATAGCGATAACAAGTCGACCTATTACAATTTAAATATAAGGCAATCTCTTCATAAGAATTATGATTTTCCTCCTTTAAACTATTTAATCTTTCTAATACCACATTATAATCCATTGGTACATTGTATTTGTTAGAACTCATATTTTTCTCTACTCCAAGAATATAAGCTAACTTGACATTATATAAAAGTGCTAATTTATCCGCAAATTCTAAAGGAATCATGACAAGCCCACTTTCCCACATACTATACCTTGCTCTTAAACATCCTAAAGAAAGTGCAACATCACTTTGTTTTTTCTCATGAAGCAAACGAAGTTTTTTTATATTCGTACAATACATCAACTATCACCTAAGATAATTTTCGCATTGTTCGATGATTATTTAATGTTTTGCCAAATAAGCGCAACAAATTTTTGAAAATCTTCAATTATATGCTATAATTAAAAAGAATAACAATCTACTTGTTATTCTGAATCTAGCATATCAACTCTTGCTGGTAATTTTTTGAAATCCCGTCTTACGTAAAACTCGAAAGGCTCAACTTCTAAAGCCTTCGCCAATGCATCAAGCTTTTCAAAAGACGGTGTATGATGTCCAAGTTCCAACTGACTAATATATGTTACACTCGTTTCTGTTAACTCTGCCACATGCTCTTGAGTGTATCTTTTACGATATCGAAAATATTTGACGTTGTTACAAAAAACTTCATTCAGTTTCATCGTATCACCAACTTACAGTTATTATGATACGATTTTTATATAAAATACTCCAATAACTATTAGTGTATAAAAAAAAACAAAAATCCCTATAATTTCAACCTAAACATGTATTATTCTTTATACTGATACTATTATAAATAATTGATAATATTTAGAAAGGAGATTATAATGAAGAAAACTATCTATCTAACTTTAACGCGATCACAATTAAAAGATATTGTTTTAACAAACGAAAACCGTTACAATTTAATGATTTATCGCCTATTAAACAATAAGATATTAGATGACATTATTATAAAATTAGATGACGTACCAATCTATTCTGAAAATTCACCAAACATCACGGTATCATCTAACGAACAATTCATAAAGCTTTTAGATCGCTTCATCAAAGTATTTACTTCTAATTTCCCAACTCTTTATAACACCAATGAATATATTATCGAAAACATCATAATTACCAATAAAAAATCGATGAAGAAATATCTCCTATCCAAAAAATATCTTGGCGATAATGAGCACATTTCTTTTTTTAACAGTACGATAAATAAAATTATTTTGAATAATTTCTTAAATAATTTAAAATATATGATAAGTTCACGTACAATTCTCAAACATATTGGCATAGTATATCAGTATAACAAACATTATTCCGATTTAGAAATATCTAAAATAATTCAATTACTTTCCGATATCGTCTTCTGTAATAGCAACGAATTTCATGTAATAAACCTGTTCTGGAGTATCGATGAAATATTTTTGGAACTATCTAAACGCGAAACTGATAATACTGATTTTGACGCCGAATCCAGCATTAACGATATTATCAAAAATTTTGAAGAGCAATACGATTCCCTATTTAAAAACTACTTCCAAAAGTACGAATACTTACAATATTTTTACCATTAAGCAACTGCTAGTATATGGGTTGTTTTTTTTGCAAAAGAAACATTACTCATGCTTCCTTTATCATAATCGCCATAACTGATATTTTCCCGTTATTGCATTAACATCTTCCGTATCACCATAAATTATTGCTCCTAGATATTCCAAGTCGGCTTCATCTTTTGCCGCTATCGAAGCAACTAATTCATCATCTGTTCTCGTATCTAACATATCTTTGGGATAATCAGCAACTAATAATTTAGGATTTGCCCTAGCTATGTCAATCGCATTTTTTAGCTTACTCGCTTTCACTTTCGTAACAATAAAGGGGAATTTACTAATTCCTAGATGAGAAACGCCTGATCTATCAGTAATAACTTTCTGCCCCATTATTTCATCATTAGAATACTTACCAATAGATATTGCAAGATGACCTATGACATTAAGTGCTGTAGTTGCATCCACATTAGAAGCGATAATTCCAACAATTTTTTTGTCTTCATAATTCATTTCACTGTACTCCTTTATTAAATACTTTATGATACCACTCATGATTTAAAGATAATCACTATAAAGCTCACGCAATTCATTCTTTACTTCATCAGATGCAAAAATATAGTTAATCGAATTATAATTACAAAGCAAAATATCTCTTTCATCGAGACTTGTTTCTTTTATTATTCTTTCATATTCTTGAATAATATCCGTATTCGAAACGGTATCATTATCCGTATTTATCGATATTGCTATTCCTAAACGATACAATTTTTCAATTGGGTGTTTACCATTTACCGCCTCAGTTTGATAATTACTACTAACACACTGTTCAAGAAGAATTTTTCGTTTCTTAAACTCTTGTATCAGATCCGGATAATCGATAATTTTAACTCCATGCCCTATTCTGCTCGGATCGAGTAAAAGAGCACTCTTTATACTATCCTCACCAGCGGCCTCACCAGCATGAATAGTAAAAGGAATTCCTAGCTCTTTGGCTCTATAAAACAAATCGAGATAATCTTTTGTCGGATAAATAGCTTCCGCTCCTGCCAAATCGACACCACAAACTCCAACATTTAATTTCTTACGTGCCATATCGATAATTTGAATATTCCGCTCATATGAATCCCCTCGCATACAACACAAGATAATACCACCTTTTATTGCAAACTCTGATACAGCCTTATTCATACCACTAATAACAGAATCAACTGCTCCTTCTAAACTCAAATCATCTGAAATGTGTTTAAGAGGAGCAAAACGAACTTCAGCATAACATACTCCTTCTGATGCCAATTTCTTGAATAGTTCATATGTTGCTTCACCTAGACGTTCAGCAGTTTTTAAAAGACGACACGGTAATTCGAATTT
>CALVQL010000052.1 GCA_944358235.1 uncultured Bacilli bacterium | reverse complement strand
TGTCCAGGCTCTGGTGTTTGTCCAGGTTCTGGAGTTTGCTCAGGTTCTGGTGTTTGTCCAGGCTCTGGTGTTTGTCCAGGTTCCGGAGTTTGCTCAGGCTCTGGAGTTTGCTCAGGTTCTGGTGTTTGTCCAGGTTCTGGTGTTTGTCCAGGTTCCGGAGTTTGCTCAGGTTCCGGAGTTTGCTCAGGTTCCGGAGTTTGCTCAGGTTCCGGAGTTTGTCCAGGTGCACCAACATTTCTTACAATATCAGCCACTGCCATTCCTATTCCAACAGATTGAGAAATCTCATCTTTTTCAAGGCCATCATATTTAATAGACACCGATTTTTTCTTCAAATCAGTTAAATTTATCGTATTATCGTTAGCAGCTATTTGTAAACAAGCTTGATCAAATAGATTTTGCAAATAATCATTTGTCAATTGTTCAGATGACAAATCAGGTATATTTACCTTTTTATTTCCAACACTTATAACAACATCGTACAAACCATTTTCTTTAGGGATCACATCAAAAGATATCGTTCTAGCATGAATAGCATCAACTTTACCTGTTATTTTATTAATAGCTTTAACAACATTCTCAACTGATTTTTCATCTTCCACATTAACTTTTCTTAACGCCGAAAGATTTTTTGAAAAAACACCAATAGTTTCTAAAGATTCTGTATACGATGTTTCAAGTCCATCATTATTATTTTTGATATTTTGCAATTCATTCGCAAAGGTATTACATAAATCACGAGCAGCTTCATATAGTTTCTTGCGTCTTGCAAATCCTCTTATACTTTCGGAATACTCATTATTTAAAGTAGAAAGTTCAGCATTTAGCCTTTCCATTTCTTCCGGATTACCAGATGCCTCTCTTATTCTCTTCTCTAAATTAGCTTTATTTCTCTGATATTTATTTTCAGCCACCTTCTGTTCATTTTCGACGAGCATTAACTCATCATCAAGGTCGCTTCTTATTCGTTCCGTATTATCAATAATTGTATTAAGGATACGAGAAAAACTTTTTTGCTCATTTTCTAAATCAGCATAAATAGATCTGTTCTGATATTCAAGATCCAAATTACCTTTGAGATAATTCCTACTTTCTTCTAATTGCTCAGAATAACGTTGTTTTTCACTATCAGCCAAGTTTTCGAAAGGCTCATTTAATCTCAAGTTATTAATTATTGGATTAAGCACTCTTTCTTGTTCCTCTTTTGACAAAGCGTAAAACGCCGCAATATCAGGAAGTGAATTTTTAGCTTTGATGTCATAATAATAATCTTCAACGGTCATACGATCCAAACGATTTGCGCCAGTATCATAATCATTGACCATTCTAACAAACAACTTATCTAGTCTTCCAGAATGCGTTTTAAAGTCTTTATAAAATTGATTTATATATTCTGCAAACGCTGCTACTGTATTAGTATTCATATTTCATCCTCCACACCATAGACAATATTATATTATTTATTCAATAATAATATACCACACTACTATAATAAATTCAAATAAATAAAATAATTTTGCCTAAAATCTAACATATACTAAAATTTTAACATTATTTTTATTTTTTGTATACACTTTTTAGTCGATATTTTCCAACTTAACACTGACTAATTTGGAAACACCACTTTCTTGCATCGTTATACCATATAGCGTATTGACATACTCCATTGTTCTCTTTTTATGGGTAATTATAATAAACTGTGATTGTTTTTCATAATCTTTTATGTATCTACCAAACATATCGACATTAACTTCATCCAATGCTGCTTCTACTTCATCCAAAATACAAAACGGCACCGTACGAATATTCAAGATACTGAATAGTAACGCAATAGCCGTCAAAGTCATCTCCCCACCAGATAAGGCATTGATATTCTTAAGTGATTTCCCAGGGGGTTCAGCACATATTTCGATTCCAGTATTCAACAAATCTTGTGGATCTGTCAAACTTAAAGAAGCCCGTCCACCACGAAAAAGTTTTTTGAATACAACTGCAAATTCTTCGTTAACTTTGTTAAACGTATCCTGAAATCTTTCTTTCATCGTTTCATCTAAATCCGCAATAATTTCCATCAGGTCATTAATTGCCAATTCTAAATCGCGTTTTTGGTCGCACAAGAAAGTATATCGTGTATTAATACGCTTGAACTCCGCGATACTTCCTAAATTAACATCTCCCAAATCCTTTATCGAATGGCGCAAGAAACTGACCTTACTACGTGCAGTTTCATAATCGAGATCCAAGACATAATCCTGACTTGCTTTTTCATAAGTCATCTGATATTCCTCACTTAAGCGATTTAAGAAATTATCCATCTTAATCTCGATTTTTCCTAAAGTTAGTTCCAAATCTTTTATTTCCATTTGTTTATGATTATATTCACTATTTGCTTTACGATTTTTAGCTTCAATCTCGTTTATCACATCGGCAAGTTCTGACTTTTCATCTTTTAATGAAACTAGCTTTTTCGCATTAATGTCGATTTTAGTAGTAAGCTCTAAATAATCAGTCATAATCTTGTCCAATTCATCATCAGTCTTATCATCTAAAAGATTTTGCGTACCACTGATTTCTTTATCGACATTATTTGCTCGCAATTCTAAATTTTTTATCTCCTCATTTTTTCTCGAGACTTTTTCTTCAAATCCAGTAACTTCACTTTTATCTCGATACATTTTCTCTTCGATCAATTTTATTTCATTATCCAAATTATTAATATGCTCTTCGAGGAGTTTTGCTTCATTAGTCGTAACGTTTAAACTATTATGTAATTTTTCCAATTCGAAGCGGGAATTCATAAGGCCATTAGAAGCCTTTAAAATTCCACCACTAATCGCACCTCCAGTATGAACTATTTCACCATCAAGAGTAACAATTCGATAGCGATATTTAATTCTTTTTGCTAGAGAGTTCATCATATCGATATTATTGACAACCAAGACATTTCCCAACTGATTTTCAATGATATCTTTATAAAGAGGATTAAAAGAGACGATATTTGATGCTACATCGATAAAACCTGGAACTTCCTTGCATATTTTTAGAGTGTCCTCATCGACATGTTTTCCTTTAATTACGCTAATCGGAAAAAAAGTAACTCGTCCTAATTTGTTATCTTTAAGATACTCAATTGCTCTTTTAGCAGCATTTTCATCGTCGACAACAACAGTATTTGCCATAGCTCCTAATGCTATTTCAATAGCATGCACATATTCTTCATTTGTATCGATTAATTTGCATAACACATCATGAATTCCCGTTAAACGTGGATTGTTTAGCACACTTTTCACGGCATAAGGTAATTTCGTATCATTTTCGATATTATCATTGATTATATCGATTTTATTCTTCAAAGATAATTCTTCACGATTTTTACTTGTCAATTCCTCTAGAAGGGTATTTTTCTTGACGACACAAGTACGATAATCAGAAGTAGTCTGTTCAAAACGTTGCTTACTATTGCTTAAGGATTTTTCCAACTCTTCGAGTTCACTTTTAGCAACAGCAATCATACGTCGAACATTAACACTCTCTTCTTTAAGAATCAAAATATTACTTTCTAACTTCTGATCAGTTACAGCATATTTTTTTCGTTCCATTATGACTTGTTTTTGCGTTTCGAGCTCGGAAAGTTTGCGATTCATATTTATCGCCAAATCACTTAACGAAGTAATTTCTTCATCGATAGAAAGTGTTTTTCTCTTTAATTCTTCTATTCGTGTACTATCGTGAGTATTAGTATTATTTAATCTTAATAACTCATCATTAAGTAATTCTAATTTTTTCTTATTATCGACATATTTTTTATTAAGTGAACCTATATCACTGGCAAGTAATGCAATTTCAATACCTTCAAGCTCCTCTTTAAATTCCAAATACTTAGTTGCTTGTTTAGCTTGAATTTCTAACGGTTCTACAGTTTCTTTTAATTCATCGATTACTAAATTTACCTTTTCTAAATTATCTTGTGTGTTATCTAATTTTCGCATCGTCTCCTCTTTACGATGCTTGTATTTTAAAACACTTGCGGCCTCTTCGATGATAACTCTTCGATCTGTTGGTTTCCCCTTTAATATTTCACTTATCTTACCTTGCGAAATAATTGAAAAAGAATCAGCATTTGCTCCACTATCCATAAACAATTCCATAATATCTTTACGGCGTACTCGACAGTTATTAATCAAATACTCGTTTTCGCCTGAAGAGTATATAACACGCTTTATTTCTATTTCCGAAAGATCACTCGCCAAATAATGATCACTATTATCGAATGTCAAAGCGACCCATGCTCGATTTAGTGGCTTTCTAGACGCACTACCCGCAAATATAACATCGCTCATCGCCTCACCACCACGAATTTCTTTTAACGACTGTTCTCCTAATACCCAGCGAACAGCATCGACGACATTACTCTTACCACTGCCATTAGGTCCAACAATACCTGTTATGCCATCGGACACTAAAATCTCGATTTTGTCAGCAAACGATTTAAAACCATGGGCTTTTATACTTAAAAGTTTCACAACATACTCCTCCTATGCAATTTTCTTTATGGCATCATACGCTGCATTTTGTTCAGCATCTTTCTTGCTCTTACCAACTCCATGGCCAAATTTAATACCATCGACGATTACATCCACTTCAAAAGTGCGATCATGCGCAGGACCACTTTCTTTAGTAACGACATATTCTAAGCTCTTTCTTTCCGTCTGCACCATTTCTTGCAAATATGATTTATTATCATGGATAAACGTTACCCCCTTTTCGATATAAGGAACAATTATTTCTAAGACATACTTTTTTGCAACCGAAAAGCCATGTTCTAAAAAGATTACAGCAAGAACGCTTTCAAAACAATCAGCTGCAACTGCATGCGAATCCGGATTTAAACCATTCCCACAACGGATATGCTCAATAAGTCCAATTTTCTTAGAATACTCATAAAGTGCATTTTCACATACATAACTGGCACGAATCTTTGACATATCCCCTTCTTTTAAGTTCGTATTTAAATAGAAATACTCACTCATTGCAAGCTGTAAAACAGCATCGCCTAAAAACTCTAATCTCTCATAACATTCCGTCTTCATCTCGTTAGCATAAGAAGAATGTGTAAGTGCTCTTTCTAACAATTTTTTATCTTTCACTTTAATACCTAGCGCAGCCAAAAAATCCATATTATCACCATCATCATTATACATAAAAAGGCCCGATATATCTAGTTATAATTTACAAATAAACACTATTTTGATATATTTGAAATATATTAAGAGAGGAGATAATATGAAAAAGATAGAGATAATTATAATGTCTTTCTTGAGTCTTTTTTTAGTTACAGGATGTTTCAAGAGAGACACAATGGAAGGAATTTCGATATACACGACAGTATATCCAATCGAATATCTTGTAGAAAGTATTTATGGGTATAACTCCACTGTCGATAGTATCTATCCTAACGGTACCGACATTAGCACTTATGAACTCACAAACAAACAACAGGATGAGTATGCTCAAACAGATATGTTCATCTACAACGGTCTTACTGACGAAAAGCAAATTGCTGCAACTTTTTTAAATAAGAACAAAGATTTAAAAATAATAGATGTTTCTAAAGGCGTTTCGCTTCAATATGATCCAGAAGAATTGTGGCTTTGCCCATCTAACTACTTAATGCTTGCCCAAAATATCAAAAACGAACTAAACGAATACATCAATTCTACAGTAGTACGTCAAGAAATCGAGAGTAATTACGACGCTTTAAAATTGACGATTTCGACATTTGATGCCGAATTAAAATTAATCGCTGAAAATAGTACCAATAAGACGATAATCGCTGGAAACGACGTATTCAACTTCTTAGAGAAATATGGTTTTGAAGTATTATCAGTCGAAGAAAACGACAAATACGTTCAAACAGATTATCAGACAGCTCGAAACAACATTAATAACGACACTAATAGTTTTGTCTTTGTACTAGATACCGACCCAGAAAGCGAAAACGTAAAAAAACTTGAAGAAGCTGGAGCAACTGTAGTATATGTCGATTCTATGATAAATTTAGCTGACGAAGAAAGAAACGATGGCCTTGATTACCCTAAAATGATGGAAAGCTTTATCGAGCAAATTAGAACTGAGGCATATAATTAATGAAGGATTTAGTAATAACACATAACGATCTTGATGGAATTTCTCCAATAATATTGATGAACTTAACTAATCGCCCATTTGATTATAAATATATGGAACTTCGTGAAGTCGAAGCGTATTTAGATGAACTCCTAAAAGAAGACGTGAAAACTTACGATAATATCTTCATCTGTGATTTATCACTATCAGAAGCTACTTACGAAAAACTTATTGAAAGCAAAGCAAATTTCAAGGTTTATGACCATCATGAAACGCACTT
>CALVQL010000051.1 GCA_944358235.1 uncultured Bacilli bacterium | reverse complement strand
CCAAAGAATTAGCTCAGAAGTTTTCCTCTGACGAATATACGGTTAGAGATATTTTAAAGGAATTAAAAAATCCTGGAATTGACCCCCGTGACGAAGTCGATCCGCCGATTCTTCGTAGTGATGTCTTAAAAATAACTGATCTAAAATTAGGTATGCATCTTAAAGGAACGGTTAGAAATGTTACGTCCTTTGGAGCATTTATCGATATAGGCCTAAAAAATGATGGACTTTTGCACGTTTCTAAGATGAGTAAAAACTTTGTAAGTGACCCAACAGAAGTGGTGAGTGTAGGAAATATCGTTGACGTTTACGTTGATGATATATTGATAGATAAAAATAAAGTTAGTTTAACAATGCTAAAAAATTAAAAAATTTTCAAAAAAGTATTGCAATTAATACAAGTTATGGTATAATTTAAATTGCCTACTTGTATTGCGGGTGTAGTTTAATGGTAGAGCTTCAGCCTTCCAAGCTGATAACGTGGGTTCGATTCCCATCACCCGCTCCATCTGCCCAATTAGCTCAGTCGGTAGAGCGCACGGCTGTTAACCGTTAGGTCGTAGGTTCGAGTCCTACATTGGGCGCCATTTGAATATTAACCAAACATAATGTTTGGTTTTTTCTTTGAATAGATATTGCGAAAAAAAGGTACTTTTGTTATAATTATACACAGAATAGGGAGTGTAGTTATGGTCGATTATAGCCGTGCTGATGGATCGCGAAATCACAAGTCATCGTTTGATAAAGCAGCCAATAATATAATTAAGTATGTTGAAGACTTACAAAAATCATATAATTCGATTTGGGAAGACTTAGAAAAATATCGAAAAGAGCGTGCTGCAATTATCGAAAACATGATTCAAATATTGAAAAACTTGAAGATAAAGACAAATTCTCCCTTGGGACGTTGCAATAATGAAGAAATAAATACTGAATTAAATCGCATAATCAATGAATTGCCATTTGCTGAGAAAGAAGAAATTCAGTTGTCACTCGTCAAAACGAATAACCGCTATGCTGAAATTGTTCGTTTAGGTGCTAAGTTAGACGAAATAGCTGAAGAACTAGCAAAACTGCATATTGCTGAAAAAGATGTCGACGAAGAAGTTGTAATTACTATGCCTCAAGCAAAAGATGACGATTTAAAACAAGTCACAAAGATTAAGAAAGCGCCAAAGACCTTGATAGTTAAGTTAGAAGAACGTCTAAATTCAAACAAAAAAACTGATGATAACACTGAAGTTCCCGCTGATGACGATTTATTAACTCCATTAAAAGAAGCTGCAAAAGAATTTGGCAGTGATGAAGAAGGAATGGAAAACTATCTCAATGATATGCAAGAATTACTAGGAACAAAACCAGAAGAGGAATATATTGATTACAAAATGACGCGTGGAATGACTTTAGTTGAATTAGCTGAAACGGTTTACGAAGATAGCTCTCTTTGGGAAGCGTTATATGAATATGGTAATAATAAAGGGGTATTGGATCGTAAAGCTGCTGAATATGGTTTGACTAAGGAAGAAGCTGCAACTGATCCGCGTTGTCTAGAAGGCGTAACACTACAAATTCCTTTGGAATTGACGACTTACGTTGAAAGACCGTTACGAAAAACGGCATAAAAGGGTGGTGCTAGTGTGTATTTTGCTAAAAATGAAATAATCGAATTGAGTGGTGGTCAAAAACATATAGTTGTCGATACGACTCAATTAGATGGAGTATATTACTACTATGTATGTGAAATAAATGCTTCTGAAACGGACATACTTAATAATTATCATATAATAACAACCGTTATGGAAAACAACATTTTATTTGTAAAAACGATTAAAGGTGATCTCGAAAAAAAGCTCGAAAAAGTCTTTCAAGAAAAACTCCATATTTAAGCCGGAATAACGGCTTTTTTTGTTAATCTAAAATCTGTCAATTTGACATTTTTTATCAATAATGCTAATATATTGACTGTTCGACTGAAAGAGGAGGACCAGAAATGGAAACAAAAAAAGCTTCTAAGAAGGCTTGGAAGCATGTGATCTGTTGTCTAATATTACTTGTAATATTTGTTATGACAATAGGTGTACATATCAATGCGGAAGGATATCCTGATGAAGAACTCGGTGAAAGTTCATCAGATGTTGTTCCCCTGCGGGCTAGCGTTAGTGAGCTAGTAGCAGATTTAAGCTATACGGAAGAAAATGAGGTTGAATTAGCTGGACCTAAAGAGGAAGTAACTGTTGAAATCATATATGATGCCAACTATTACATTACTACTTATGCCGAAACAATCGAATTTTTCGCTGATGTTTTTGGAGTCGATTATGAAGATGTTGTAGCAGATTTGTATAAAAGAGCCGAAAACAATGATGGAAAAATCGAATCAACAAATATTGGGTATTTACTTAACAGCAAGGGAAAGGTAAAAAAATACAGTAGTGTTGAATATGGGATAGTCGAATATTTCTATGATTATGTAGAAAGAAACCCGAAAAAAGTAAGTAAGAAAAGGGACCCGTATTCAGGAAGTGCTAAGTATGTAGAAAATCTTATAATCTATTATACAACCCACATTTACACTAATGTTGATACTTCTACTGCATTAAGTATTGGAGCTGCTGAATCTGGGTATTACAAAGTAGGATATATGTTGCGTTGTAATAATATTCATGGAGGAATGAGCTCGAGTGGCCTAATAAAATACAAGAATATTGAGTATGGGGTATTATCATATATCAGAATGTTATCGAAAAACTATTATGGGAAAGGATTAGATACCATATCTGAAATAGGGCGAAAATACTGTCCTGTATATGATGATTTTGGTAATAAGACAGCAAGTCCCCATTGGAAAAAATTAGTTAATACAGCTATGAAAAAATATAAAAATTATGATTTTAATATTGAAATAGAGGGCTTGCTAGGAAAAAGCGGAAATGCATAACTTGTATTTCTGCTTTTTTTTGTTATAATGAATTTAGGATGATGAATATGAAATATATAGAAGATATAGATGTTTTAGGAAAAAAAGTTATATTGCGTTTAGATTTAAATGTGACTATCGATCATGGTAATATTATCGATGAAACGAAAATAAAAAAGAGTATTCCAACGATCAAGTATCTACTAAATCATGGAGCTCATGTATTGATAATGTCACATTTAGGAAAGATAAAGAATGAAAAAGATAAAGAAAATAACTCTTTAAAAGTTGTATGTAATCGTCTATCGGAATTGTTAGAAGAACAGATTCTCTTTATCGATGATCCGCTATCCGAACAGTTACAATCTTGTTTAGAAGACAATTGTTTAGTTATGATGGAAAACACTCGCTTTTTGGATTATCCGAATAAACGTGAAAGCGGATGCGATGATGAACTGGCGAAATTTTGGGCATCTTTAGGTGATGTTTTTATCAATGATGCTTTTGGAACGACGCATCGTCGTCATGCCTCTAATTGTGGAATAGCAAAGTATTTGCCAAGCGGTTATGGATTTTTGATAAATGAAGAATTAGTAGGTCTAGAGCCAATCATTAATAATGTTCAAAAGCCGTTTGTTGTTGTAATGGGAGGCGCTAAAGTTGACGACAAGATAAAACTCATTTCATCACTTCTTGAAGAATGCGATTACCTTTTAGTAGGTGGTGGAATAGCAAATACCTTTTTACGAGCATTAGGATATAATATTGGGAATTCGCTTTGTAGTTATGAATACTTAGAAGAGGTTCGCAATTTATGTGGAAAATATTCTGAAAAATTAGTTGTTCCGACTGATGTTATAGTAGAAGATAGTGGAGTTACTCGTCGATGCTATGTGAATGAAATTACTAATGATTGCACAATCTTTGATATCGGAGATGATACGCTTTTTAAATATGAGAAATACATTCAATTAGCTTCTACGATATTCCAAAATGGTACAATGGGAAAATACGAAGATGAAAACTATCGCAATGGAACAGAGTCGTTATTTAAAATGTATGATCAAAGTGATGCGATAATAATTGCTGGTGGAGGAGATGCAGTTGCAGCTGTCAATACGTTGGGATATGAAAAAGCTTTTGATTTTCTATCGACTGGTGGCGGAGCTACTTTAGAATATATTGCAACTAAGAAATTAAAATGTTTCGAAGGAGATAAAAATGATTCTCGTTCTTAATATGAAGATGAATATGTCTCTTTCTTCAATGATAGCTTACGAAGAGTATATCAGACAAAAAGATGTGATAATCCTACCACAGTATCCGTACTTAGCACTATTTAAAGGTGGAAAATATCATTTAGGAAGTCAGGATGTAAGTAAATTTCTAAAAGGGAGCTATACAGGTGAGGTTTGTGCCAAGTCATTAAAACAGTTGGGAGTTGAATATGTCTTAGTTGGACATCATGAACGTCGAGAGTATTTTAACGAAGGCCTTGAAGACTTTAAAGCTAAAATCCGTAATGTAATTGATAATGACATGATTCCCATATACTGTGTCGATCAAGTCGACATTACAAATAATACTACTTTGAAAAATTCTATAATTGAACAACTTAAAATAATACCAGATGATACCAAAGAAATATTAATCGCCTATGAACCATCATGGCTCATAGGAAAAGAAGAAGAGAAAATCGATATCGAACTTATGGAAGATATTTTCACTATAATTGATGAGTATCTTACTTCCCGTAGCATCGAGCATAAATTGCTCTATGGCGGTGGAGTTAACGAAGCAAATCTTCAATCGCTATTAGACATGAAACATAATTCCGGTTTTATAATCTCGTCGTCTGCTCTCAACTTGGAAAAATTTGCACATATTTATGAAAGATTAAAATAGTAATTTAGATATATGTGGTGTATAATAGGTGCTGAAGCGGTGATATCGGATGAGTGAAATAAAAATAGGTGACAATTTAGAATTACATTGTTATAAGCACAATGGGAAAATCAATAGTGTCTCTGATAGGATTACAGTAATCGACATAAAGGATGACTATATCGTATGTGGAGATTTTAAGACGACTATTACCGAAAGCGACGGAACATCTCATAAGACTAAAGAACCAGCAATAATGTTTTTTTATAAGAATCGCTGGTTTAATATTTTGGCTCAATTAAAGAAACAGGGGCTTTTCTATTATTGCAATATTGCTACACCATATCTAATTGACGATGATGTTATAAAATATATAGACTATGATTTGGACTTACGGGTATTTCCGGACGGCGGATTTAGGGTTCTCGATAAAAATGAATATAACTATCATAAAAAGATTATGCATTACTCTGATGAATTGGATTGTATTTTGAAAAGCGAATTAAACAGTTTAATTAATATGAAAAAGAATCAAGACGGCCCTTTCGATAAAAATCTAATTGAAAAATATTATGAAAGATACCAAGAAATTACTGGAAAGTTGTAATTTCTTTTTTTATTTATTAATATATTATTAATGTAAATAACGAAAAAAGGCTGTTTTATAAAAAAATTTAAAAAAATGAAAAAATAGTATTGCATTTTCTTTTGAAGCATAGTATATTATTAAACGTGCTTGGAAGTATAGTAAAATGCAAGCAAAAAAATTGTAAACAAAAAGTGTTGACAATTTACGTTATTTGCAATATAATCACTATTGTGCTTACGAAAAAGAAGCAAAAAGCACATGTAAATATCAAATTAAAAAATTGTTAAAAAATGTAAAAAAAGTATTGACAAAAAAATGTTAATTTGATATATTACTAATGCACTGGTCGAAAGGCCTGCAGAAATGATCTTTGAAAACTAAGTAAAATGTCAAAAGTTTGAGTAGCTAGATTAAACTTAATTAATAATTTTTAATGAGAGTTTGATCCTGGCTCAGGATGAACGCTGGCGGCATGCCTAAGACATGCAAGTCGTACGAGGCGGCCCACTGATTAACATTGAAAGACTGCGAGCTTGCTCAAAGTGTGGATATGTTATGACGTGGATCTTCCGCCTAGTGGCAAACGGGTGAGTAACACGTGGGTTACCTACCTCTTAGATGGGGATACCAATTGGAAACGATTGTTAATACCGAATGCGATCTACGGATTAAAGGAGCCTTTAAAGCTTCGCTAAGAGATGGGCCTGCGGTGCATTAGATAGTTGGTGGGGTAATGGCCTACCAAGTCGACGATGCATAGCTGAACTGAGAGGTTGATCGGCCACACTGGGACTGAGACACGGCCCAGACTCCTACGGGAGACAGCAGTTAGGAATATTCGTCAATGGGGGAAACCCTGAACGAGCAATGCCGCGTGAACGATGACGGTCCTCTGGATTGTAAAGTTCTGTTGTTTAGGAAGAATTGCACTGATAGGAAATGATCAGTGTTTGACGGTACTATTCAAGAAAGCCACGGCTAACTACGTGCCAGCAGCCGCGGTAATACGTAGGTGGCGAGCGTTATCCGGAT
>CALVQL010000050.1 GCA_944358235.1 uncultured Bacilli bacterium | reverse complement strand
ACACCAAAAACTAATACTAAACCGGCAAAAATATCGCGATTTTCTTTTCGATAATATATAAGTAAACATACTAAAGAAACTATTGTAATATAAATTCCAGTATTTCGTAACAATATTAGCAATATATATAGACCGGTTAAGTACAGGAATTTTCTTTTGTTAGATGCATCATATGCGATAACAAAATGATAGTATTGAAATACAAATAAGAACAATGCTATTAGATAAAATAAAGTATCTTTAATATATGTAACAGAATTTAAAGATAATAGTGGAAATGATGAATAAAAAATTATCGCACCATAAAATAAAATGTTGGGTATTTTTAAGCGAGAAATAATTTTAATCGTATAAGCATAAATAAGTGCATTTATAATCATCTCGATAATGGTAAAAAGCGCAATTCCAAAATTATCATCGATAAAAAAGCGGCCAATTTCAACTAATGTTCCCATAAGATAACTTAAGCCGGCTGGATGATGATTAGACATTTCACGAATTCCATAGAACATATCGAGTTGCCAGAAGCCATCCCATGTGACAATACCTGGATAAAAGGCAATAAAATAGATAATACTAATTCCTAAAGTTAAAATAAACATCGAAATAAACGGTCGACGTCTAAATAAAGATTTTGATCCATCCCTATTTTTATTCTTAATACTATCGATAAAAGTGTATATTCCATAGATAACTCCTAATAATATTAAACTCCAAAAAGCATATGAGATAATAACACTAAAAACATTTTGCATACTGGTAAATGCAGCAAAAAAAGAGGAATTATTCGAATAAATAAATCCAATATTTAGTAGCAAGGATATTATTAATGCACTTATTATAGAAAATTTTTTACGTCTTATTCCGTTCATAACGTCACCATTTGACATTATACTATACTTTTGCGAAATAATCATGAATATTTACTTTCTTTTAATATATCCATTATGCGCGACTTTAGAATCGTTTACGACTATGAAACAATATGGATCTAACGATTTCAAGAGTTTTATACATTCACGATATTTTTTCTTATCAATTTCAATAAATAGTAAATTTTTATCATCTGCAGT
Source organism: uncultured Bacilli bacterium (assembly GCA_944358235.1). GTDB lineage: Bacteria > Bacillota_I > Bacilli_A > RF39 > UBA660 > CAG-582. The sequence continues at coordinate 5,372 of CALVQL010000050.1, read as the reverse complement.
TGGTATAATAGATACGCCAAAATTCTGTTCTTTAATTTTATCGATATCATTTAAAGATATCTTATCAGTTATTACTTGGATGCTGTATATTCCCGAAATAAATTGCTCGTTGATAAATGTTCCGATAAATGTTCCCATAGCATATCCTCCGGCATATGAAGCAACAATTAAAATAGAATTGACTTCTGAAGTCAAAGCTTCCCTTGCAGCAAAGAACCAAATAAATACTTCGACAAACGCAATTAGTCCTGCCGTTATCTTATTACCTTTTACAATGAATAAAGTTCTAACTGTTCCAAGACTGACATCCATAATTCTTGCACAAAAAATTTTTAAACATAAGAAAAAGAATTCCATATTTCACCTCATTATAATTATGGTTTTATAAACAAAATATATGAGTAGTGCATATTATACTGTGGAGGTAATTTATGTTATTTGAATTTGAAACTAATATATATGAAAGACCTAAAAATGATATCTTAGATCTCGATGATGGTTTTACTAAGGGAAATATGTTTGCAGATATATACGATGAATATAAAGACTACAAACCTAAAATGATTAAAGCCCAAAATGAACGTGAGGCATTACTTTTCAATATTTACAAGTTAGATTTTGCTATTAATGACTTAAATCTTTATCTAGCTTTAAATCCTGATGATAAGAGTGTTTATCAATTGTTTACCAAATACTGTCTTATGTATCGTAAGTGTGTCGAGGAATATGAAAAGAAGTATCAAGTACTCGAATTGACCGATGATACCTTTGGAAAATATACATGGGGAAGTAATCCATGGCCATGGGAGGGTGAATATGTTTAAATATGATAAAAAGTTGCCATATCCAATAAATATCAAGAAAAAAGATCTGAAAATGGCAAAATATATTATCACACAATTTGGTGGTGCTAATGGCGAACTTGGTGCTGCTCTCCGCTATTTTTCACAAAAGTTTTCAATGCCAACAGAGGAAGGAAAAAATCTCCTAAATAGTATTGCGACCGAAGAATTTGGTCATAATGAAATGATATGTACCATGGTTCATCAATTGATGAAAGGTGCTACTTTAGAAGAAATAGAAGAAGCTGGTCTTTCTTCGATGTATACCGAACATGGTAAAGGAATATACCCAACTGATTCCAATGGAGTACCGTTTTCTGTTACAGTATTCAATTCCGTCGGAGATCCTATTGCTGATTTAGTCGAAGATATGGCTGCAGAACAAAAGGCACGTGTTACATATGAACATTTAATCGATCTAGCATGTGATGAGGATGTAATACAACCACTACTATTCCTTCGTCAAAGAGAAATCGTACATTTTGAACGCTTTAAAGAGTTGTACGAAAAATATAAAAAAATGGGCTATTAAAAAGAGAGTTTAACTCTCTTTTTTAAATACAAAAATTTTACTTAAAATATAGTTGAATATCGTAACGAGGATTTGAACGATTATCGTGAAGACGACAACCCACATATCGCTATTGAGTCCAAGCCAGGTAACAAATATAAACATAATCGCCATTTCCATTAATAGAGTTAATACTCTACCAGCAAAAAAGGATATTAATTCCTTTAAATATGCTTTTGACTTAGAATGAAAGACAAATACTCGATTCGTCACATAAGCAAATAGGACCGCCGCAACCCATGAAACAATTACAGCCACTTGAAGTTCAAATGCATCTTTGGCATCTAATATCGTAAATAAAAGTCCATATTTAACACCTAAAGATACGACCGTTGTTAAACCCCCGACAATAAGATAATTCCATATTTCAGGATTTTTATAATATATTTCCCAACAGAAGTTCCAAAATTTCACAAAAATATTATTCGATCCACTAATTATCATTCGTTTTTTTTCCATAGTATAACCTCTAATAGATTATACCATATAACTATCGATATACAAATGTATTATCTCCGTTTATATAGAAGTTTGCGAATTATATCGGCGGGAATTACACTCACAGCTAAAGCTAAAGTAAAGACAAATTCCGATATGGTAAGTCCATAAGTTCTAAATAACGACCCACCAAAATATATAAGGTAGACTTGCGCTAAGAAGATAAAGCTCATTATAACGATAAATACACGGTTTTGTAAAATCCCTGCAAATATATTAGCACGGGTTGTTCGAGCGTTGAAAGCGTTAAAAATACTCAAGAAAATAAATAGGGAAAAGAATGCCGTCAAGAAATATTGTTCTTCATTCCTCACAAACATTTTGAATATTGGAACTTTTAAAAATGCTACGAGAAGAACCGATGAATAAAGTCCCGTAAACAGAATCGATTGATACATATACCCATTTAAAATCGGCTCATCTTTTTTTATTATCTTTTCAGTCATATAACGCTTTAATGGCGCTTCGTACGAATAAGCAAGTCCAGCTAAAGTATCCATTATCATATTAATCCATAACATTTGCATAACGGTTACCGGTGTTACGATTCCTATAAATGGGCCAACAATTGATAATGCTAGCGCACAGAAATTCATGGATAATTGAAATACGATAAACTTTCTTATCGATTTGAAAATCGTTCTACCGTAAAGAATAGCATTAGCTATCGATTTGATATTATCATCTAAAATCACGATATCAGATGCCTCTTTGGCAACTTCACTACCACTTCCCATGGCAAAACCAACATTGGCTTTTTTTAGTGCTGGAGCATCGTTTACACCATCACCAGTCATACCGACAACTAACGAGTTATTTTCCAGGACACTGGCAACTCGACTCTTATCACGGGGTAATGCCCGAGCAATTACTTTTATTTTCTTATAATTGTATAAAATATCTTCGTCACTCATCTTGTCTAGATCATCATGGCTTAAAATAATACTGTCACTTTCAAGTATTCCAAGTTCAGAGGCGATACTTTTAGCTGTTAATTTATCATCACCTGTAATCATTATAGTGTAAATACCAGCTTTTTTTATCTCCTCCAAAACCTCTTTTGCTTCATCTCTTACTTCATCTTTAATAAGGATAAAACCTAATAAAATATTATTTTTAGCAACCATTATAACACGAATACCTCGAGAAGTATAAAAGTCTACTCGTTTGAATATTTCAGTCTTACTCCGTATTACTCGCTTATAATTATTCTTATCGAGATAGTATTCACATTTGGGAAGTAGTACCTCTTTTGCTCCCTTATAGTAAGTATTGTTGTTTTCTAATTTTACATAAGAATATTTTATCTTCGAATTAAATGGTACACTATCGATTATCTTTAAAGATTTTTCATGATTACCAATAAAGCGCAAAATAGCTTTATCAGTCATATTTCCACTGACTATTTTATCCCCTTCATAATAGCTGCTATTATTATAAAGAAGAGCTTCTAAAAACTCGGATTTTAACTCACTTTTCATCTCATTTAAACTATTATAATTATTATTTTCAGCATCAATAATACCGATGACTTCTAACTTACCTTTGGTTAGTGTTCCTGTTTTATCAGTTAGCAAAACATTTAATGAGCCACAGGTTTCAATCCCTACTAATTTACGTACCAAAACATTATTTTTTAGCATTCTTTTCATATTGGAAGATAATACTAATGCTACCATCATAGGTAATCCTTCCGGAACGCAGACGATTATAATCGTTACAGCTAAAGTAAGTGCATAGATAACGTTATCGATAACATATGATGGATCTTTTAATAAAGACAATATTACTTGCCAATCAAAATCATTACTGATGACGATGACGTTAAGTAAATACGAAATAGCAACTAAAATTGCTCCAACGTATCCGATACGGCTTATTATCTTAGCAAGATGATGAAGTCGTATTTTCATTGGACTGTCTGGGACTTTATCGTTTAATTCTTTGGCGATATCTCCATAAATGGTATTTATTCCAACTTTAGTTACACGCATAACGGCGTGATTAGAATAGACGACACTCCCCTTTAAAATCGTATCGTTTACGTTTTTTACTACTTCTCGGGCTTCACCATTTATCGAGGATTCGTCAACCCCGATACTACCTGATATAATGATACCGTCTGCGGGAATGATTTCACCTGATTCCAAATATACGATATCACCGACGACAACTTCTTCATTATTAATACTTGTCATCTTGTTATTTCTTTTTACGCGAACACTTATACTTTCGTATTCTTTTTGTAATCTTTTAAAAGCTTTTCCCGATCCGTATTCACTCAATGTCGATATCAATGATGATAATAGTATCGATATCAACATTCCCAATGTTTCATACCAATCAAATGAAGAAAACAAGAATACAACGCGGATAGCTAAGGCGATTAACATTATCTTTATAATGGGGTCACCTAAAGATTCCAGTAAGAGTCGAAAAAATTTGTTTTCATTTTTTACATTAATACTGTTCGGTCCATACTTCTTTCTTGATTCAATAACTTCTGCATCACTTAATCCAGTCAAATAATCACCCTTTTCTCATGCTTAGTAATATATATGAAAACAGAAAGAAATTATTAAATCATAACAAAAAAACTTCTCATTAAGAGAAGTTATACTTTATCAAAATAGCTGATTCCTCGTTCAAGGACATCTGCTTCAATATAATCACGCAATAGCTTACGAACATATGCGGGTTCCTTAATATTTTTGATAACAACTAAGCGTCCCGCCATCTTAGATCCTGAATGTCCATCGACTTTAACGCCAATGCTTCCAACTTTAAATAATCTTTGCCAAAGGGTTTCGCGCATATCCGGGTCTTTAAGGAGATATAATTCGATAGAATCTGTTCGACGATTAAAAAAGCCTTTTGTTATTATAAGCTCATCTTTACTTAGACGATACCAAGTAAAATTTAAATGTAGAGCGGATAAAATACGTCCCCACAATCCACTAGGTTGGCCTTCCCATACTATTTCAAAGCTGGGATTTTCTAGAGATTCTTTACGCATTTTTTCAACATTTTCACTATTGTCTTTCATAACATCAATCCTTTATAGGGATATTATAGCATAAATTACGGAACGTATAAAACTTTTCCAATTGCTAAAGAATCACTTTGCAAATTGTTGATATCTTTTAACTTATCAACAGTCGTATCGTATTTTTTTGCTATTGAATATAGGGTATCTCCTTTTTTTACCGTATAAGTATTAGATGTACCAACGACTAGTTCCTGTCCTATACTTATAAGATTAGAAGTTAAATTGTTCATATTTTTTAATTCATCGACAGATATTCCGAATTTTTTAGCTATCGAATATAGGGTATCACCAGATACGACTTTATATGTTGTCGTTTGATTAGTACCACTAGTATCTGTTGAAGATGAGATTTTCAACAACTGTCCTATACTGAGATTATTGCTACTTAAATTGTTGATATCTTTTAACTTAT
>CALVQL010000049.1 GCA_944358235.1 uncultured Bacilli bacterium | reverse complement strand
GGTTCTACTGGATCTGGTAAGTCGGTCTGTGTTAATTCATTCATTAGTAGTATTTTGATTATGAAAAGACCAGATGAGGTAAAACTCGTTCTTGTCGATCCGAAAAAGGTCGAGTTATCAAACTATAATGGGGTTCCACATCTTTTGTGTCCGGTTGTAACTGATCCTAAGAAAGCTAGTATTGCACTACAGAATATCGTGCGCGAAATGGAAAAGCGCTATGATAAATTTGCTGACGAAAAAGTCAAAAATATCGAAGGATATAATGATAAAATCGCCGGTTTGATAAAGAAGAATCCAGAAGATATGACGTTACATCTCATGCCGTATATAGTGGTTATCATCGACGAGCTTGCCGATTTGATGTTAGTTGCTAGTAAAGAGGTTGAAGACTCGATTATGCGTATTACACAAATGGCTCGTGCTGCTGGAATTCATTTAATTGTCGCAACGCAAAGACCGTCGACTGACGTCATTACCGGTGTAGTTAAGGCAAATATTCCATCGCGTATATCATTTGCCGTTGCATCGAGTATCGATTCTCGAACTATTCTCGATATGACAGGTGCTGAAAAGCTTCTAGGAAAAGGTGATATGTTATATAAACCGATGGGTGAAAACGTACCGATTAGAATTCAAGGTAATTTTATAAGTGATGCTGAAATAGAACGAGTAATCAGCTATGTATGTAAGCAACAAGTTGCTCAATACGATGAATCTATTACGAAGATGGAAACGCAAGAAAGTCATGATCCAGTGAATCGTGATGGTAAAGAGGAATATGATGATCCTCTATATAATGAAATCGTCGATTTTGCAATTGAAACGGGGAAAATTAGTGCTTCATTGATTCAACGTCGTTTCCGCTTAGGATATAATCGTGCTGCTCGTATTGTCGATCTTTTGGAGGAGCGTGGTATAATTGGTCCACCAAATGGATCTAAACCGCGAGAAGTTTTAGTAAAACTTGAAAATAATGAATCAGATATGGAATAAGATGCTCAAAGGTGAGCATCTTTTATCGTTGCAATTTATCGAGTATTAAATTATAATGATGGCGGATATATTGAATTCAGTGATTTTCTAGGTTAGATGGCGTGAGACGGTTTTATCTGTTTTCATAAAATATTAGTGGATGGGAATATAATAATTATAGTAATGGGAGGTGATATGATGAATCGAGAAGATTTTCCGATGTTAAAACAGGATATCATATACTTTGATAATGGTGCTACTACTTTTAAACCGAAGTGTGTAATCGATGCTATGAGTGAATATTATTCGAATTATTGTGCTAATGCTCATCGAGGTGATTATGAGATAAGTTATAAAGTCGATTTAGCTTATGAAAGTGCGCGTAAAAAAGTAGCTGACTTTATCAATGCTTCTCGTGATGAAATAGTATTTACTTCGGGGGCTACAGAATCTTTAAATATGATTGCTAATGGCTTTTTTGCTCCTATATTAGAACCAGGTGACGAAGTGTTGATTACTTTAAGTGAACATGCTAGTAATGTCCTCCCGTGGTTTAAGTTAGCGAAAACAAATGGAATAATCGTCAATTATATTGAATTAGATAGTAATCTCCATGTGTCGATGGCTAATTTGAAAAAAGCAATTACACCGCATACGCGAGTAATCAGTCTAGCTGGACTTACTAATGTTGTAGGAGACATTCGACCTTTAAAAGAAATATGTGAGTTTGCGCATAGTAATAATATATTTGTCGTCGTCGATGGAGCACAAAGTGTTGCTCATACAAAAACTGATGTTAAAGCAATGGATTGTGATTTTTTAGCTTTTTCAGCGCATAAAATGTGTGGTCCAACTGGAGTTGGTGTCCTCTATGGGAAATCCGAGCTATTGGAAAGTATTGTTCCAACGAATCTTGGTGGCGGGATGAATGAATCTTTTGATTCGATTGAAGAGGTTTATTTAAAAGATATTCCGACGAGATTAGAAGCGGGTACACCTAATATTGCTGGAGTAATCGGTTTGGGAGCAGCTGTTGATTATCTTTCGAATATCGGAATGAATGAAATAGAGTTATGTTTGATAAAATTGAAAAAATACCTTGTCGAAAAACTTGTTACAATTCCTCATATAAAAATTATTAATGAAGAATGTGAGAGTGGAATAGTGGCATTTAATGTCGATGGAATTTTTGCACAAGATGTAGCATATTATCTAAACAAGTATCATATTTGTGTAAGAGCAGGGAATCATTGTGCTAAGATGTTAAAAAATGCTATTGGTGTAAAAAATACTGTTCGTATCAGTTTATATTTTTATAATACGGAAAAAGAAATCGATAAATTAGTAGAATTACTTCAGGATAAAAATAAAATATTGAATGAGATGATTTAATGGATGCAAATGAAAAGAGAAAAGTAATATTAGAAAACTATTCCCATCCGTATAATATGGGAATCGCAGAAACGGATGGCTATATAAAGACAAATTCAAATAACGTCTCTTGTATCGATAATATCGATTTATATGTCAAGATTGAGAATGATATTATTAAAGATGTACGCTTTACTGGAGAAGCATGTGCTGTTGCGATTTCATCAACTTCGATAATGCTTAAGGAGATAATTGGCAAAAGTATTGATGATGTTCTTGCTTATACATCTCAGTTTAAAAATATGGTCGATGACGAGCCTTATGATAGTAATATTCTCAATAATGCTAATGTCTTTGATAGTGTTGTGCGTACAGGAAATCGTAAGGTTTGTGCCTATTTACCTTATAATGCCTTGTTGGAAGCAATTGATATTTATAAAGGCGTTGACTTGAAAGAAAAAAAGGGTTAAAATGGTTTTATCAAAGCGATGATATAGGACTATAGTAAGATGATCATTTTTAGAGAGTTCGTGGTTGGTGAAAACGAATAAATGATACTTATGAATCTACCTATTAGTGTTGTTAATAGCAACCGGGTAATCCGTTATAAAGATGAGTTAAATAAAGGATGGTACCGTGCTTTATGCACTCCTTGGGTACTATCCTTTTTGTTTTGGAGGGCATATGGAAAAAGTGATTAAAGTTGGTGTCGGTGTGATTATCGAATATGATAATAAAATTCTCTTAGGACACCGAGTAAATAATTATCGTGATAGTGGGGGAATTTATGAACCTGATTCTTGGACTTTGCCTGGAGGAAAACAAGAATTTGAAGAGACGATTATAGAAGCTGCAAAACGTGAAGTAAAAGAAGAAACGAATCTCGATACACATGATGTTAGAGTTCTAACAGCGATTGACGATTTTCAAGAGAATAAACATTATATTACGATTACTTGTATTGCTAAAGTGAATGTCCCTGATATGCAGGTTATGGAACCAGACAAAATCGATGAGTGGCGTTGGTTTGCTATTGACGATTTACCCGAAAACTTATATTCGCCAAGTAAAAATAGCATAAATTATTATAAAGAGAGGAATGAATTTCATGAATAATGAAAAGATAACGAAAAGAGATGTCGATTTCGCGCAGTGGTATACTGACATTTGTCGTTTTGCTGACTTGGTCGATTATTCATCGATGAAAGGCAGTATGATTATTCGTCCATATGGATATGCTATATGGGAAAATATGGTTGCCATACTCGATCGAGAATTTAAAAAATCGGGTCATGTGAATGTTCAAATGCCAATGTTCATACCAGAATCATTATTACAAGTAGAAAAAGATCATGTCGAAGGTTTTGCTCCAGAAGCTGCGTGGGTTACTAGAGGAGGAAGCAAGGAATTAGATGAACCCTTATGTGTTCGTCCCACAAGTGAGGTGTTATTTTGTGATCATTTTAAAAAGATTATAAAATCTTATCGGGATTTACCTCTTTTATATAATCAATGGTGTACGATTGTCCGTTGGGAGCGTACTACTAGACCGTTTTTACGCAGTCGTGAAATCTTGTGGCAAGAAGGACATACGATGCATGCAACTGAAGATGAAGCACGAGAAGAAACTCTACGTATGCTTAAAATTTATGAAGATTTTCAAAAAAATTATTTGGCTATTCCCGTAATTGTCGGTCGAAAAACAGATAAGGAAAAGTTTGCTGGAGCTTTAGAAACCTATACAATTGAAGCGATGATGTATAATGGAGTAGCATTGCAAAATGGGACTAGTCATTATTTTGGGCAAGGTTTTGCCGAAGCTTTTGGTATCAAATTTTTGAACCAAAAGAATGAGTTAGAAACACCATATCAGACTTCTTGGGGAGTATCTACAAGAATGATTGGTGGACTTATTATGACGCATAGTGATGATGCTGGTTTAGTGTTACCACCGAAAATAGCACCGATAAAAATAGCGATAATTCCTATAAAAAATACTGATGAAGTAAATAGTATAGTATCTGAGATAACGGATAAGTTAGATAGTGAGTGCATTACTTATTATTTAGACGATACAGATAAAAGTCCAGGCTTTAAGTTTGCAAATGCTGAAGTTAAGGGGTATCCGATTAGAATCGAAATTGGGCCACGTGATTTAGCTAATAATGAAGTGGTAATGGTCCGTAGAGATACTTTAGAAAAAATTAAAGTTAATATTGACGATATCATGAAGACGATTGATGAGCTTTTAAAGAGTATTCAAGACAATCTTTATAAGAGAGCTTTAGTACGTCGTGATAGCATGATTTATAATCTTAATACTTACGATGAACTAAGCGAGATGGCCAAAAAAGAAGGGGGATTCGCTTATGTCAATTGGTGTGGAGATGTCGCTTGTGAAGATAAAATAAAGGAAGAACTAGGATTGAAATCGCGCTGTATACCATTAAGTGAACATCGATCCGATGGAAAATGCATTTGTTGTGGAAAAGATGCAGTAACTAAGATATATTTTGGAAAGCAATATTAGGAGGAATAGTATGATTGATATTAAATTAATTCGTGAGAATAGAGAATTGGTCAAAGAAAATATTAAAAAGAAATTTCAAGACGAGAAGTTACCTTTAGTAGATGAGGTATATGAATTTGATAAGACTTATCGTGAATGTAAGCAAGAAGGAGACACTTTAAGAGCTAAACGCAATGAATTAAGTAGTCAAATAGGGGGACTAATGCGTGAAGGAAAGAAAGATGAAGCGGAAAAAATAAAAAGTGAAGTTGGAAATATCAATACAAAGATTGCCGAACTCGAAGAGAAAGAGGCAAATCTTGAAGTCGAAATAAAAAATAGAATGATGATAATACCTAATATAATTGATTCGACTGTACCAATTGGAAAAGATGATAGTGAAAATGTCGAAAACGAAAGATTTGGAGAACCAAAAGTTCCCGATTATGAAATACCTTATCATGCTGAAATTATGGAATGCTTTAGTGGTTGGGATAAGGATTCAGCAGGTCGAACAAGTGGCAATGGTTTTTACTATCTAATTGGTGATATTGCAAGACTTCATAGTGCGATGCTTTCTTATGCTAGAGATTTTATGATCGATAAGGGATTTACATATTGTATTCCCCCATTTATGATTCGTAGTGATGTCGTTACTGGTGTTATGTCGTTTGCGGAAATGGATGCGATGATGTATAAAATCGAAGGAGAAGATCTTTATTTAATCGGAACAAGTGAACATTCGATGATTGGTAAATTTAAAGATCAGATAATCAAGGAAGATACTTTACCTATTACGATGACATCTTATTCACCTTGCTTTAGAAAAGAAGTTGGAGCACATGGTATCGAGGAAAGAGGAATCTATCGTGTTCATCAATTTGAAAAGCAAGAAATGGTTGTTTTATGTAAACCTGAGGATTCGATGGATTGGTATGAAAAAATGTGGAAATATACGGTAGAACTTTTTAGAAATCTCGACATTCCAGTTAGAACTCTCGAGTGTTGTAGTGGGGACCTTGCTGATTTAAAAGTGAAATCTTGTGATGTCGAAGCGTGGAGTCCAAGACAGAAAAAGTATTTTGAAGTTGGATCTTGCTCTAATTTAGGAGATGCGCAAGCAAGACGTTTGGGCATTCGAACAAAGGGGGAAGATGGGACATATTATCTACATACTTTGAATAATACTGTACTTGCATCGAGTAGAGCAATGATTGCATTACTGGAAAATAATTATCAAAGTGATGGAAGTGTATTAATTCCTAAAGTATTACAACCTTATATGGGTGGAAAAGAAAAGATTGAACCAAATAAATAATTTAGAGTCATGATGACTCTTTTTTAGTTAACAAAATTTTTTAAGCTAAAAAAATTGTAGTGATTGTGATAAGTTCAGCTCTTATGATATAATCGGAGGTGGAAAATAAGGGTGATTAAATGTTTGAAATAAGTAAATTAAAAAAAGTTGAAAAGGAGAACGTAAGTATCGACTTGGTAGCGCAAGAACATTCTATTTATGATAATGGTAGGAAAGTTTCCCACGAAACATTTAAAACTTTATCATTTGATATAGGTGGACATGTAGGTGAATATTCGTATAACTTTTCTTTTAATCTTAATTGTAGATTAGAAGAATTATTAAAATTTCCAGATGGAGAAGCGATCGACTTTAATGATTATATTGCTGAAGGAGAAACAATATTAAAGCTGAACCATATTAGTGTTATTGAACCAAAGATGTATGTGAAGATAACAAGATATTTAAGAAATAAGTATATTTTATTTTTAACTTTCTATACAACTTATGATGAAGAAGATTATAGTGGGATAATCGAAATCGA
>CALVQL010000048.1 GCA_944358235.1 uncultured Bacilli bacterium | reverse complement strand
CATTATCTCAATAAGATAAAAGAAAGTGTCGTCAATGTTAACAAGATTAAAGATGTAGATACGATTATAAACTATTATACGGATAGTACATATATTAATCGTGCTTATATATCCAATCTAGATACTGGAAGTGGTATTGTAACACTTAACCTCGATAGTCCAGATGAACTTTATAATGAAACCCTAGAATCTATTATGGGTGATGTGAATATTTCTAAAGCATCTATTTTAAAAGTGTTCTCACAATATCGTGAGGGTCAAGAAGAACAAGCTACTTTATCTCAAGCTCTTAAGATGGTATATTCAAGTGGTTATGGTATTGTCTATCCAACTTTGAAAGATATGCACCTTGATACACCTGAAATCATCAAGCAAGGAAGTCGTTATGGTGTTCGCCTAAAAGCTAAAGCGACGAGTATTCATATGATGAAAGTCGATGTCGAGTCGACGTTTGAACCGATAATCGGTTCTGAATTACAATCTAAGGAATTGATTAACTACATTATGAAAGATTATAAAGATGATCCGACAAGTATTTGGAAAAGTGAGATATTCGGTCGTAGTTTAGACGAAATTGTCAAAGAAGGTATTCAAGCAAAATTGTCGATGATGCCAGAGAATACACGATATAAACTATCGAATACTGTTACTAAAATCGTCAATAAAGGGTCTGATAAATTAATCGCCATTGTCTTGTAATTAAGTAAAGCAATTGTAAAAGAAATATCAAGATATTTCTTTTTTTGTTTACTATATTTTTATTCGATTTTATAATGAATTTAGAATGGAGAGTAAAGATGGAAAAGAGAATTAAAGTAAATGTTTTATTCTTTGTTATTTTAGGAGCAATGAATGGAGCAATAGTGAGTTTACTTGCAAGTTTCTTTCTCGACTACATTGTAACTAGTTATACGATTCAGTGTACAATGACTTATCTTAATTGGTTAGTAATATGTGCACCGATATTTGCTCTTATTGGAGCACTATTTAATTTATCAGCAGCTGTTTTCTTGTATGAGGATGATACTGATAAACCAAAACGTACTAGAAGAAAGAAAAGTGAGAAAAAGGCATAGTAAAATGCCTTTTTTTGCATTATAATAACGTTTATGCAACCGAAAGTTTACAAAAAACAACTTTAAGTTGGTAGAATGCAACCGTTGATAGAGGTATCTTTTTAGCGTGAGGTGATGATATGAAGTTTGAAGATAAGCTTCAATACTTGCGTAAGAAAGCTAATCTTTCGCAAGAGCAATTGGCGGATAAATTAAATGTGTCGCGTCAAGCAGTTTCCAAATGGGAAAGTGGAGCTAGTTATCCTGAGATGGATAAATTAATAGCGATGAGTAAGATATTTAAATGCAGTATGGACGATTTAGTCAACGATGATGCAAAAGATTTTAAAAGTTCAAAGGAGAGAAAGACGACAGACTATCTAGACAGCTTTTTAAGTTTTATGCATAAATCAGTTGATATGTTCTGTTCGATGAAACTATCTAGTCTGATAAAAACAGTGAGTGAATTAGTTTTGATAGCATTTTTTTTGAGTCTAGGAGTATTCATCTTTAACAGTTTGATTGAAGGGATTGTCTATAGAATTTTTTCTTTTTTGACATATCCTTTAGGTAATATTATCGTTACAATAGCTTCTTCGATAATGTTTATCTTTTTAGTGGTTTTAGCTGTTATAGTATTCTTAGAAATATATAAGATAAGATATTTAGATTATTATGATAAGTTAATTGATGAGCGTAATAATAGTGATGATGTCTTGGATGAAGAGGATTCAGATGATAATCGGGATAAAGCAGCAGATAAAGTTAAAAAGAGAATCGATGTTAAGGCATCTAGTAGAGATCATATAATCATTAGAGATTCTAAAGAACGTCCTTTAGCTTTTTTAAGACCGCTTTCGAATATTATTGTGGCGATAATAAAAGTATTTGTGCTTGGCTTTTCATTATTTTTTGTCATTAGTCTTGTTTTCTTTGTCATAACTTTGGTTATCAGCGCATATCTTATGAGTCAAAACATGATATTCTTAGGAGTTATTTTGGGATTAATTGGAGTAATAGTCATAAATATTCAGATATTATATACGGTATATGTCTTTATATTTAATAAGCGTTTTTCGTCAGGAATTATGGGAATAACATTCTTAAGTGCTATATTAGTAGCGAGTATTGGCATCGGATTATTTATTATTGGTCTTAGAAATTTTGAAATTATAGAGGTAAGTGATTTAAAAGATAATCATATAAGTCAAACTTATAATATGACCGATGATTTTTATCTATCTTTAGATGATGGAAGAATAGAATTTATTACTGATGAAACAGTAGATGAAATAGTTATTGATATTGACTATAGTGATGAATATTATGGAATCGACTTTATCGAATATACCGATAATATAACAATAGCTTTTAATTATAAATATCCTAGTATAAATGAATACATAAATGAACTTTTGGATGATATTCGTTCTAATAAGTTAAGGGTATATGACTCGTTTACATTAGCTCCTAAAATTACTATTACTTCTAATAGTGCTAATATATCGACTTTATTAAAAAATATCAGTCGTCATTATAAACTCAATAAGACAAGTCGTAATAATCGAATTTACGTTTATATATATGATGAAGTTAATGATAATTCATATTGTGAATTAGGTAGTGACAACTTATATGATTGTTATGAGGTTGATAAGGATTATCGTTGTAATTATGAATTTAAAGATGGAAATATAATCGCCAGTGATAGTTGTATCTGTAATTACCTTGGAAATAATCAATATTATTGTCAATATGATGATGAACAAGTGGGAAGTCTCGATTAGTTTGAGGCTTTTTCTATTGCAAATATTACTAATATATTATAAAATTATTGTATAGTGATGATAGTGAGGAATTAAAATGGAAGAAAAGAATAAAAAGAATGTTGAAGATGTGAAACAAGAGCCAGTTGTCGTAGAGACGAATGTTAAAAAGGTCGTTGCTAAAGGGTTGCCAGAACTTTTAGATGCTAAATCGATTGATGAACATCTTGAAGAAAATCGTAAATCGGTGAAAGTTAAGATAAATTGGAAAGAAATTGTTGTTTATGCATTGATGATAATTATTATAATTGCAGCTATCTTCTTGTTAGTTCATTTCTGTAGTATGGATGAGGATGCCTTTTTCTTAAATAAGGGAACGACCACAACTACTATTGCTACTTATAAGACTACAACTACTAAACAACCTGGAGTTAATTATATTCCGACGACAACGTTGCCGACGGGAGCAACGCATACGATATTCTCAAGACAAACTACGGGAAGGACGACAGCAGCTACGACAAATCGTTATACAACGCGTACAACGACACGTAGTACGACGACGACTACATCGACGTCTGATGTTACTGATCCTATCGAACCGGAAGAACCAACAGATCCAACTGACCAGGAAGAAGCAACAGAACCTACAGAATAAGATAGTTTTAACTAACTTATTCTTTTATTATAATAGGGAGTGAAATATACAGATGAATGATTTACATAGTCATATTTTATTCGGTGTTGATGATGGTGCTAAAGTTTTTGAAGATAGCAAAGCCATACTTGACAGTGCTTCATCAGTCGGTGTTAAAAATATTGTGCTAACACCGCATTATATTGTCGATAGCCGTTATATGTCGACGGCAAATGATAATCTAGTACCATTTAAGCAAGTAAAAGATTATGCTGATGGTTTGGGAATAAATGTTTATCTGGCGAATGAAGTGTATTTATCAAAAGAAGTAGTGGATCTATATAAAAGTGGCAAGACAGCGACGATAAATAATAGTCGTTATATGTTAGTTGAGATTCCCATGTATGGTAAGTTAAATAATGTTAAGAGTATCTTTTTTGAGTTGTTGAGTGCAGGAGTTGTACCGATTTTAGCGCATCCTGAACGATATACGGCATATCATGGAGATATCGATTTTTTTAAAGAATTGCGTCAAATGGGCGTCTTATTACAGGCAAATTATCCATCTTTATTGGGTTTTTATGGCAAAGATGCAAAAAAAATGTTGAAAAAATTGTTAAAAGCTGATTTAATATCCTTTGTTGGAAGCGATGTACACAGTATAAATGAACATAAATATGAGTTGATTCCAAAAATGAAGCAAAAGCTGACAAAGTTAGTCGGTAAAGAAAAGATGTCCGAATTAACTGAAAGCAATTTCATGAAAGTTATTGGTAACGAACTGATTTAATATTTTATTGGCATATATATCTTGTGTTTGTGGGGTTGTGTAGTTAACGGAATAAAGAGGAAGGATTTTTTATATGATAGAAGAGTTAGAGTTGTTATCTAATCCGAAATCGCGAGTAGCTGAAGCTATTAAAACGGTTAGAACGAATCTAGAATTCAGTTCTGCTGATGCAAAGACGCAAAAGATAATGCTTACTTCATCGGTTCCTGCTGAAGGAAAGAGTTTTATTGCTGCCTGTCTTGCTGAATCTTATGCTGCTAGTGGAAAAAAGGTATTGATAATCGATTGTGATATGCGTCGTGGACGTCAGTATGAAATATTTGGGGTACCTAATTCAAAAGGGTTGTCAAATCTTTTGATATCAGATTTAAATGGTGTGAAGATTAAGACGATAAAGACCAAACTAGAAGGAGTTTATCTTTTGCCTGGAGGAACAATTCCACCAAATCCAAGCGAGTTATTAGAAAGTCAAAAGATGGCTGATTTGGTAGAGAATTTGGAAAAGGACTATGACATAATATTATTCGATTGCCCACCAGTAATCGGCCTTTCTGATGCAATGATTGTTACAAAGTATGTCGATACATCGGTAATTGTTGTAGCGCATAAGGTTACTCCAAGCGAACTTTTAAAGAAGACCGTTAAGACTTTAGAATCTGTCAATGCACGTATTTCAGGAATCATTTATAATAAAGTACCAACTAGTAGTAGTGGTTATTATGATCACTATTATAATGGGTATTATAACGATTAATAAAAGGGGGTATATTGATGGAAGAGATTGATTTAACACAGTTATTTAATTATTTTAAGTCTAAATGGATATATATTCTCTTGGCTGTTTCGCTTGCATTTTGTCTATCTAGTATTTATGCCACACGTTTACGTGATTTAGAGTATACTAGTTCGACGACGATTCTTTTGAATCAAGCTAGCGATCAACTCGATAATAGTGATATTTCTTTAAATAATTCGTTGGTTTCGACGTATTCGGAGATAATAAAGAGTAAGCGTGTATTACGTCAAGTTATTAATGATTTGGCTTTAGAGTATAGTTATGAGGAACTTGCTGGTAAGATTTCTGTTGGTGCTGTCAGTGATACTCAGATAATTAGAATTAGTGTTACTGATACGAATAATGTCTTGGCTGCTGATATAGCTAATTCGATTGCGCAGGCATTTTCGCGTGAGATAGTAGAGCTTTACAATCTAGAAAATGTAAATATTATCGATGAAGCGGAAGTAAGCGAGAGCAGTTCTAGTATGTCGAATGTAAAAATAGTTGCGATTGGAGTTATAGCTGGCGGAATTATCAGTGTTGCTATAATATTTGTTCTATTCTATTTTGATACCACTGTTAAAAGTGAAGATGATATTACAAGAATTACGGGACTTCCTGTTATTGGAATAATTCCTTTAAGTAGAGATCGCATAAAGAAATCGGAGCATCGCGAATATTATGGCAAAGTTGCTAAAAAAGGTGGTATTCGTGATAATCGTCCAGTTTTATCGGAAGTTAAAAAGTTGGAAGCAACCGAAGATAATATTGCAGATGATGAGATTGGTATAAGTTATGTGACTGTATCTGAGAATATCAAAGAATTTGCTGAAGAATTAAAGTTGATGAATGATGATTCGTTAAGTGAAGAAGATTTGGATAGTTCTGAGAAGAAAGAAAAAGATGATGAAGTATTAGTTGTTAAGCAAGCCAAAAAGCGTCGTCGTAGGACTAATTCGAAAGGAACAGCCTCTACAAGAAGAAAAACTACGAATAAATAGTTTGAAAATTAGCAAAAAAGTGCCTAAAACGGCACTTTTTCGTTGTTTTTTGTTGCAATCAATGGTTAATTCTGGTAAATTTTATATGTAGGGTACATGCCTACTAGAAAACATAATTATGGGAGGTAATTGTTATGTCAAAAACTGAATTGGTAGATTTTATTGCAGAGGAAGCTAATTTAAGCAAAGCTGATGCTGCAAGAGCAGTTGAGGCTTTTCAAAAAGGAATTATTAAAGGACTTAAAGAAGAAGGAAAAGTTGCTCTAGTTGGATTTGCTACTTTCTCATTAAAAGTAAGAGAAGCTAGAGAAGGAATCAATCCTTTGACAAAAGAACCTATGAAAATTCCTGCTAAAAAGGTTGTAAACTTTAAAGCTGGAAGCAAATTAAAAGATGCTGTTAATCAATAAAAAATAGAAAGACTTCAAAATTGATTTGAAGTCTTTTTGTTTGTAATAATTTAGTTCTGTTTGACATCTCTAATATGCCGATTGCCTTGTCTTATGATAGTATTTAGGGTATAATTTACTTGAGGATAGATGATATGGCGACAAAAAAAGTGTATAAATTGAAGATGTGGCCTAAGGTGCTAATTGTATTATTGATTCTCTTTGGTATAGCGGGATATTTTGGATATCAAAAATACGAGGAATATCTCTATCGCCAAACAGATGAATATAAATTGTTCGAAGTCGGTTATTCGACGGAAGAGACGAAGGTTTTGCTGGATAATTTAAGTAGTGAAGAGATTTCTGAAGTTTTAACTTATGAATATAATGAATTTATTCCCGAATTTGCTCAAGCAGAATATTTTATATTTAAGAATCTCGATGGTTATCTTTCTCAGGTAATAACTCAAGAGCAAGATTTCTTTAAATATCGCGGTACAGAGGGATATGATTATGATTATATAGTATCATTGGTCAATGTTAAGGCAATATATCCTGTATATGAAAATACCGAGGAGAC
>CALVQL010000047.1 GCA_944358235.1 uncultured Bacilli bacterium | reverse complement strand
TAATTAGGAATATCAAAGAATGCACGATTAGATGAATTATTTAAAGCGTGTAGACGTACTTGTAAAATTACAGCATTATCTTGCATAATACGGTTATTTAAGAAACCTTCACCGATTAATGTAAATGACAATGCTCTTTCGAGATCATCTAAAGTGTAAAAAGCATCCTTAGGAGCGTCCATTCTAGCTTCTAATTCATCGTCGATAAATTTCAATAAGTATTCATTGATAAGAACCGATTCACCAAATTCACCATTGCGATCGATACCAAAGCATTCGGAGAACTTTCGGGTATAGCCGATTCCTTGAATATCCGTATCGACATTGAATTCCGGTGTCGAACAGTCGGCAATTATGGTAAATATGTCATTTTTCTTACCGGCGGCATTTTGATTGGAAAATAGTACAGACATAATAGCTTTTGCAATTAGGTGATTTTTTAGTCGTCTCGTATCTTCATCATCTCGAGAGAAAAGCTTAGCAAGTTTTAGCATTCTTTCGACGATGGTGTATTGATGGTGATTATCGGCTTGAAGAAGAAGGCATATATCATCAATTGTAAGCAAGAATACCGGAATTTTTAGTAATACATCCGTATCATCTTGCGGATTAGATGTTATAAATTTATATTGGTAATTGGGATTAAATTGGTTTAATACTTTAAAAGCGTTTTTATATTCGCCATAGGCATCAAAGATGAATAAGTTTGCGTTAAACGCCAAAAAGTTTTTATTTAAGAAGATATTCTGAACGATTCTTGCTACAGAACAAGATTTACCAGATCCGGTATTACCTAATATAGATAGGTGATTTGATAAAAGGTCATTTATATCGACATAGACATCTTTACCATTATAAATTGCTGATTTTCCTAGATATAAACTTCCTGGAGTATTTGATCCTAGTATAATATTTAATTCCTCGTCATTTATGACACGAACTTTACTATCTAATGTTGGCTTTTTAATAGTACCAGCAATAAAACGTCCATTAGTAAATTGTCCCATGAGGTCGATATGAGCAGTCTCTTCGTCAACCTTTTTTACTTCTCCTAACAATTTTTGATCTGCTGTTTCGAAGATAACATGCAAATTCATAAGATTTGGAACGACCATGTTTTCCTTATGAATTTCGACTACAGCAGTGATATCATCAATATATTTTATCTTTCCAAACATAATTACCAACCTCTTATTCTAAATTAATTATATCATATTTTCTTTATTAAACAATTTCTATAAATGCAAAATCACCATTATGGAATTCTTCGTTGTAATTTTTAACATATAGTTCCATAAGAACATCATTTTTTTTGATATGATCACCCTTTTTTACTTTTAAAAGAATACCTACACCGTAGTCTATTTTATCATCTAAGGTCTTTTTCGTTGCACCTAACTTTGCAGCTAGTTTGGCAGCACCTAAAGCATCAATGCTTTCGATGATACCATCCTTTTTAGCTTTTACTTTTATTACTTTATCCGACACTTTTAGTTTGCTCAAATCACCACCTTGAGCAGTAACAAAGTCGTTAAAGCAGGTCAGTGCTGCTCCACTGTCGATAGCTTGTATAGCTAATTCTTGAGCTTTTTTTTCATCAGTACCCTCAACCATTGTAAGTAGACGAGCAGCTATTTCAACAGCGGTATCGAATAGTGGAGAACGTTTTCCGTTTAAGACATTGATAGCTTCTTTTACTTCGAGGGCATTACCGATTGCAAAGGAAAGTGGTTCATTCATATCCGATAAGATCGTTTCGACTTTACGGTGATAAGCATCGCCAATATCGATAAGCCATTTACTCAAAATCTCGGCTTCTTCTTTAGTATGCAATAATGCCCCACTTCCAACTTTTATATCGATTAAAATATCTGTCGCTCCTAGTGCAATTTTTTTAGACATGATACTCGATGCAATTAGAGGGATTGATTCGGTTGTGCCAGTTACATCGCGTAAGGCATATATAACTTTATCGAGAGGAACAAGATTATCTGACTGGCTACTTAAAGCAAAACCATTTTTCCTAACTTGCTCAAAGAACTCTTCCTTTGATTCATTTACGATAAATCCTGGAATGCTTTCGACTTTATCGATTGTTCCTCCAGTAAGACCAAGACCTCGTCCACTCATCTTGGCCATTTTTAATCCCAAGGCAGCACATATTGGACCGACAACCAATGTCGTTGAGTCCCCTACACCACCAGTCGAATGTTTATCGACAACATGTGGTGCGATACTCGATAAATCGTAAGTTTCGCCACTTCTAATAAAAATATTAGTAAGCGCTAAAGTTTCTGACATATTCATACCATTTATCGTAATCGCCATCAATAGTGCGCTCATCTGATAGTCGGGAATTTTTCCGCTTAAATAGTTGTTAAAAGCATATTTGAGTTCATCATATGATAAGGCTTCCTTATTCTTTTTTCTGATAATTATATCTAGCATGTTCATAGTATCACCATATTTTCAGTATAACATAAAAAAAGCACTATTTACAGTGCTTTTTACTCTTATTTTGTGCCTTTAGTAAATCTCTGATTTCTTCGAGCAATAGAACTTCATCACTTTTCTTAATTACTTTTTCTTCAACTTTCTTTTTCTTTCCGATATTTTCGATTGTATTCATAAATTTGACGAGAACAAATATGACGAATGCCATTATCAGAAAATTTATTACATCAGTAATGAATGCTCCATATGTCAAATGAAGATTTCCTATATTTAGAGAAAAGGAATTAAAATCTACTTCGCTAAAACTTCCCAAAATTGGGGAAATGATATTGTCAGTAAAACTTGTTACAATTCCTTGAAAAGCAGACCCGATTAATACTCCAACAGCTAGGTCCATGACGTTTCCTCTCAAGATAAACGTTTTAAATTCTTGTAAAAATTTGGAACTACTTTTCTTTACTTTATCGACATCTAATTCTTTCATTTTTTTACTCCAATACTGCTTTGATTCTTCGAACACCGGCACTAGATGATTCTTCTTTTATAATCTTAAAGTGTCCTAGTTCACTAGTGTTCTTTACGTGTGGTCCACCACATAATTCTTTGGAAACATCACCGATCGAATAAACTGTTACGATATCGGGATATCTCTCTAAGAACATACATTCAGCACCGCTAGCAACGGCTTCTTCTTTACTCATCTCTTCTTTTTTTACTGGATAAGCAGCTGCAATCCAATTGTTTACGAGAGTTTCAACTTTTTCTTTTTCTTCATCTGTCAGTTTATGATCGCATGGAAAATCAAAACGCATACGTTCAACGGTTATATTCGAACCCAATTGATGAACAGATGGGCCGATTACTTCCTTCAAAGCAGCATTTAATAAGTGTGTTGCCGTATGATAACGCGTCTCGATCTCACTATCTCCAGCAAGGCCACCTTTAAATTTGTGAGCTGAACCAGCACGCGATAATTCTTGATGAGCTTTAAATTTTTCTTTGAATCCTTCAGTATCGACAGATATTCCCTGTTCTTTGGCCAATTCAACAGTTAATTCTATTGGGAAACCATAAGTATCATATAATTTAAAAGCTAGATCTTTATCGAGAGTCTTATCCGATAAATGACCTATAATTTTTTCGAATTCGCGAAGTCCTTTTTCTAAAGTGCGATTAAACTTTTTCTTTTCGGTAGCTAATACTTCTAAGACGACGTCTTTATTATCGATAAGTTCTTTATAATATTGGGAATATAAGTCGATTATTTTTAGTGCTAATCGCTCTTCCCAATTGCTTTCGATAGGAATATTTAACTTCTTAGCATGACGGATTGCACGACGAATGAGACGCCTTAAGATATATCCCTGATCAGTATTAGATGGTTTAATCATTGCATAATCGGCGCTGATAAATACTGCAGTTCGAATGTGATCGGCAATAATGCGCATGCTTTCTTCGTTTCCTCGATAACTCTTACCCGAAACATTTTCTAATTCTTCGATAATTGGTGTCCATATCGACGATGCATAGTTATCATTTACTCCTTCAAGAATAGCTGTTGTTCGTTCTACGCCCATACCAGTATCGACGTTTTTATGTGGCAGTTCCTCGATAGAGCCATCACTTTTTTTGTTGTATTGCATAAATACGTCATTCCATATTTCAACCCATCGTTCATCTTCAGGATCAAATGTATCGGGAATTTCGTCGTCACTACGGAAATAAAACATTTCTGTATCAGGGCCACACGGTCCACTTTCGCCAGCAATCCAAAAATTATCGTCAGCTGTTTTAGCTATTCTACTTTCCGGTATACCTAAACGACGCCATATGGAATATGCTTCTTCATCAAAAGGGATCAAATCATTTCCAGCAAAAACAGTAACTCCTAAGCGTTCGATAGGAATATTTAAAACTTTTGTGAGGAATTCAAAACTCCAAGAAATTGCTTCTTCTTTAAAATAATCTCCTAAACTCCAATTCCCTAACATTTCAAAAAAAGTGTGATGATAAGTATCTCCTACTGTATCTAAATCAACCGTACGAATACATTTTTGATAATCACATAAACGTGTCCCGTAGGGATGTTTTTCTCCCATTAAATATGGTATTAACGGTTGCATTCCAGCGGTATTAAAAAGAACTGATGGGTCGTTTTCAGGGACTACTGGAGCACTAGGAATCTGTTTGTGTCCTTTACTGATGAAAAAATTGATGTATAAATCTTTTAAATTCATTTTACTTCACCTTCTATAATATTAATGATTTTATTTATAATGTCTTCAATCGACAAATTTGTCGTATCAATATAATGGGCATCTGGAGCAAGCGTTAATGCACCAAATGTCTTCATTTGATCTCTTCTATCACGCATTTCGATATTTTCTCGAATCTCATCATATGAAGAATATATATCCTTCGCTTTATTCTGATCATATCTTCTCTTAATTCTAGCTTCAAATCTAGCATCGAGATATATTTTGACGTTAGCATTAGGGAAGATAACAGTTGTCGTATCTCTTCCATCAGCTACGATGTCTTTATCTTGAGCAAGTGATAAGATGTGACGATTTAAGATTAGACGTAACTCTTTGATGCAAGATACTTGCGAGACAATTTTTTCCACTTCCTTTGAGCGAAGTTGGTCTGTTATGTCAATACCATCTAAAATAAGGTGATTCCCTTTAAAAGAGAAATGAGCATTATCGGCAAGAGCAAGTATCGCGTCTGTATCTGTTAGAGAAATATCGTTTTTTAATATCAAATATGTTATCGCCCGATAAAAAGCGCCAGTATCGATATAATAGTAATTATAATGACGAGCTATTTCGTAAGCTATTGTTCCCTTACCACTTCCGGCTGGTCCATCAATAGCGATGACAAAATTTCCCATACGACACCTCCTAGATTTGTATATTATATCATATTATACGATATCAGCATAAATTAAATCGACACCAAAATGATTCTTTTGCCGTAGATGTTGCAAAAAGTAGTTCTTCTTCGCCAATAAGGTATGTCGTTCCCCCGCTTTCAATATAAGTCAAGCGAGGATATTCCGTTATCTCTAAAGCAGAATAGAGATTACTATATCGGGAAGTGGAGAAGAACCTTAAGTTATTCTTGGAATTAACTGTGAGTTTTTCATTTTTGAAAGCTACTAAGTAATAAGTTGGCAACTGTTCTTCGCTACTGCGATATCCATTGGTTTCGTAAGTTATCTGATATGCACTTGTAATGTTCTCATCCGCTTGTGTTTCTAAATCGTTTTTATTGACGTCGTTGATACTCAAAACACTGATGTCGTTGTAATTTCTGTCGAGTTCGTAATAAGTTATACCACTAATGAGCTCTAAGGATGCCATTATATCGAATGAATATGTCACGCTATTCTTTATAACGGTTAGATTAACTGGTAAACCACGTTCTTGACGAATAAAATAAAGAACTGAATCATCACTTAAGTGGCTGGCTAGTATTTGAATATTGTCAAAATTAAAAATTCCTTGATAGATTATTGTATCCGTAATCGTCATTTTATCGCTATTCATTAGAGTTTCAAAATTATAATTATTAGGTAAAACTTCAATATAATCATAGTACAAGTTATAATCGATATAATAATCCTTAAAGCTTATAAATGAATTATTTCCAAGAATTTCTGCTCCTGGCATCAATGATGCTAAATACTGGCGATATTCTTCCTTTATAGGGCTTAAATTTGCATCATCGCCAAACATCGTATCATCAATACAAATGATGTGATTACCGTCACCTAAAGTAGCAGTTATTATATTACTGTTTTCTTCAGAATTTAGTGGAATATAGTTGATGGTTTCAATCTTGGTGTTTTTTCCATATTTGTCGGAATAATACTCTTCTAAAAGCGGTTTGGTTGTCTTTAATAATTCATCTTGAGTCATATAACTAAATATTCCTAGTCCGGCAATTATAATGACAATGAGTGATGCAAAGATGATGCCTATTCGAATATACAATTTCTTTTCTTCGCGTTTATCTTCTTCAA
Source organism: uncultured Bacilli bacterium (assembly GCA_944358235.1). Classification (GTDB taxonomy): domain Bacteria; phylum Bacillota_I; class Bacilli_A; order RF39; family UBA660; genus CAG-582. Next base: position 1,624 of record CALVQL010000047.1, on the reverse strand, counting down.
GTTCGGCTTTTTCTTCTTCTGTTAGATATTGTTCTAATTCATCATCTTCATCTTTTTCTTTTAAAAGTTCCCAAATATTTACTTTTTCTTCCTCATCTAATTCTAATTCCTCATCGAGTTCTGTCTCGAGTTCATCTTTCTTTTTCTTGCGACCAAATAGTTTCATAGGCTCACCTATTATTCATTATATCAAAAGAAAAAGACTTAATAAAGTCTTAAAAATTGAGATTATTATTCAAGAAATTCTTGCTATGAAGATATAGTCCAGTATACCTTTCGTAATATATATTTAGAAAACGGTTTATATTTTCGATAATATAATCCTTTATTTTTAGTTCGGTAATAGAGCTTATATCGACGAGATAATACATTCTCAGCATCTTTCTCGTTTTATCGTCATATATGATTTCGTTAGTGTAACAATTACTGCAAATATATCCCCCAGCATCCGGATCAATCGTAATAATGTTTTTTGTCGATCCACATTTAGCACAACTGTTTAGTTCGATTCCGACTCCTAGGTAGTCCAGAAGTTTTATTTCAAGGATATTTGTCATTACCATTGGATTTAATCCATCATTTATCTTTTCGATCGTTTGAATGTATAAATCATATATTTGTGGTGCCATATTCTGCTTTATTACTTGTGTTACTAATTCAGTGATATATGCTAAATATGAGATCAGCGTCAGATCGCTTTTTATGTAATTGAAATTATCTTTGATTGTCCCCTCTTTTAAGATGGATAGTTTATTCTCGTGATAGTATATCGTGAATTCAGCATATGTAAATTTGGTGGAGATACTTCGGAGAGGGCTTTTTAAGCTTTTACAGCCTTTGGAAATAACTCCAATAATACCCTTCTCAGTGAATATATTGAGTATTTTTGAGGTCTCACTATATGGTGTTTCACTGACAATTATTCCCGTAATATTTTTAAGCATTCTATCACTTCTTCTTATATTCTAAATAATATTCTATCTTGCCGGTTTCTTTAAATAATTCCCATGCTTCCTTTTTATTCATAAAAACACCCTTTCTAACAATATATTGGGTGTATTTACTTTTATTTATTCATCTTATCTTAAATTTCATAAGACATTTCAATAATTATATCTCCAGCTTTGTAGCGTTCTTCGATAGCTTTATAAAGATTGACCGATGCTGGCCATCCTTTTTCTTCCATGTATTCACTGATCATATAATTCCTGTTTTCTGATCTAGTGATTTTTGCATCATTTTCGGTCTTTTTGTGAATAAAGTTAGCAATTAATTTGCTCGAATCATCGTCGAAGTATTTCTGAGCTAATCGTAGTGTTTCATCATAGGGCATATTAACAAGCTCATAGTAGTCATACAGATTGGTCTCTCTTATCTTACCATTATAATTTATTCCGTAAATTAGACTCTGTAGTAGTGTTGATATCTTCTTAACCTTTTGATTCTCAACGACACTACATTTATTATCGTATTGCGCGATAAGTTCTAAAAGAGGAGAATCCATCTCTCTTCGAGCAGTTTTTAAAGCTTCGCTAAAACTATGACGGCTGAAATTATGAGTTATAAGCATACGATCTTGGATGATTTCATCATCACTTATTAAGAAATCATTCAATAGTTTTTT
>CALVQL010000046.1 GCA_944358235.1 uncultured Bacilli bacterium | reverse complement strand
ATTTGTCGTCTAATATATTAAATAAGTTAGCAAATGAGGGACAAAAGATTCGTAGGTATTATCAAAAGCGAGGTACTACTGATCCCAATAGTGATTATTATTTTATGTTGCGCGAAACCCCAAATACAGAAGCAGTTATTGTTGAGTATGGATTCTTAGATACTGCTGCCGATGCTAGTAGGTTAAAACAAAATTATGAGGATTATGCTCTTGCAGTGGTAGAAGCTGTATTGGATTATAAAGGCATTATTCCTGAGGATACCAATTATTATACTGTGAAAAAAGGTGATACTTTATATTCTATTGCTAAAAAGTATGGTACTACTGTTGATAACTTAAAAGAAATGAACAATTTATCTTCTAATATTCTGAGTATTGGACAAAAGTTATTGGTCTCTGATGAACTTATCGAAAGTGGGGAATATACTGTTCAAAAAGGCGATACGTTATACTCTATTGCTAAAAAGTATGATACTACTGTTGATAAGTTAATGGAACTAAATGGGTTAAGTTCTAATCTCTTGAGTATTGGTCAAGTATTAAAAATACCTTCATCTATTAATTTAAAAACATATATTGTAAAAAAGGGCGATACATTATATTCGATTGCTAGAAATAATAATACGACAGTTGATGCTTTAATGATAGCAAATAATTTAACTTCCAATATCTTAAGTATCGGACAAGAGTTAGTAATACCTAGTTAATAAATAAAACCACTGAAAAATTTAGTGGTTTTATTATGTTTTAAATTCATTGTATAATATCTTTAGAGGTGATTGACTTGAAACTAAGAGATCTTACATGTATTAGTGAAGATATTAATCTGGATAATTATATTGCTTTTAGAGAGCGAGTTAAGTCTTCGATGCCTTATCCGGAATGGTTAGGAGACTTCTCACGAGATGATTTAATAGAGTTATTAGCTAATGGTTCCAAAATATGGATTTATTATTCAAGTGATATTCCCGTTTGTTCGATGATGTTAATTCCATCTTCTGAAGAATCTTTATCTAAATTTGGCTTATCTTTAAATTATGGGGAAGTTGCTGATTATGGGCCAATGTTCGTAGACCCGAAATATGTTGGTAATGGCTTACAATATCAGATGCTTAAGGCATTAGATCAGTATTGCAGTAACTTAGGATATAAGTACGCGGTTTCTACAATTCATCCTGATAACAGTTATTCGATAAATAATCTCGTTAAAGATGAATTTTCATTGCAGTCGCAGCGCAATTTTAAGAGAGGTTTAAGAAATATATATTTGAAACGATTACCGGTTATTGAAATTAAGTATAGCATTTCTGTTGACGAGTTTTTAGAGATGGTGTCATCAGTTGGGTGGAAGACTTATGCTAAAGAGCAAGTAAATAAAGCTTTAAAAAATACGATGTATATGGTCAAGATTATGAATGATGGAAATCTTGCTGGTATTGGTCGAGTTGTTGGGGATTATAGTATTGTCTGTATGTTAACGGATATATGTGTTAAACCGGAATATCAAGGTAATGGATTAGGTACAATAATTGTTGATAGGTTAAAAACGTTAATCGAAGAGAATGTCCATGATGGTGAAAAAATGCAAATAGAGCTGACACCAACACATGGGAATGAAGCATTTTATGAAAGATGTGGATTTAAATATAAACCCGATAAGATAACGGGTATGTATTTATGGATTAAGAAATGAGAAGTAATTTACTTCTTTTTTTCTTGATTTATGTTAAAATGAATATAAGGTGAGTAAAATGGAAGAAGATAAATTCAAACTTAATAGAAGTAATATTATCTTTATTGTCATTTTTAGTATTCTGTTAATAATATTAATTGTCGTGAGTGTGCTCTTATATCGTTCGTTTAGTAAACCGATCGAAGGAATACCGGATTTAGATATCACTCATGGTAGAACGTCGACAATTTCGACAATGTCAACGACGATGACGACAACAACGACGATGACGACTACGACGAAGGCTTTATCGTCGCCATATTATACACTTGATGTCGATTCGATTCTTAATAGCGATTTACTTACAAAACAAGATTTGACGCGCAGTGAAGCGACCGAAGTTGCTCAAGAGTTATATGATTTTGCCAATAAATTTTACAATATAAATGATAACTCTCTTTTCGATATTAAAACGACTGTTCAAAATGCTAAGTCTAATGAAAAAGATAAGATTGTCATAGATGGTCATAATTATGGACAGATGTATAATTTTGAAGCTATCGAAAATAAGGCATTTAATTCGGATATGGCATATAAAATATTCGATACTGAATATGATGGTGTACCAGTTATAATTGAAAATGACGGATCTTATTATCGTTTAGAAGGATCGGATAGTGATATATATCCTATATTTGCTTCGATAAGTTTGGCATCATATAATCAACGTGAAATTCAGGCGAATATCAGTTATTATATGTCTAACTATCGGGAAGATGGATATACTGCTCCGGTTTATAAAAGTGTTACTATAACTCTTCGTTATGATGAACGCTGGCAGATATATTCTTATGAGTTTCCGTTATATGAGTAGGTGAAGTTATGGAAAATAGAAAACTTAATATTATATTAATCGTAGTATCGATTATCGTTGTAATAGTTATTGCGTATATGATTTATTTGATTCAAAGGAATGAAAGGTCGCGAGTGTTTTTCGATTATAACGATATCGTCGGTACAGAATGGAAAAATGAAGATGAATATATAGAATTTAGTATAATCGATAATGAAATAGTTTTTTCGATAGATGATGGTATTGTTATCAACGGAACTATAACGGATTTTAATTCGGAAACTGGTGAGATAATTTACGAAATGAATGATACTGAAGAACGAGAGAAGTTGTATGTTCGAAGTGTCGGTGACAGTTATATAGTATTGTGGTATGATCGAGCTGAGTATCGCCTTAGTAATTAAAAAAAGGATTGTGAATATATAAACTCACAATCCTTTTCATATTTTTATTCGTCATTTTGTGGGAATAAGAAATTAGTTGTAGTTGTAGTTGATGTCGTTCCAGAAGTTGTCGAAGTAGTTGTCTCATCCGGATTTTCATCGCCTTCTCCGGCTTCATTAGTAGTCGTACTATCACTGGTAATAATTGGACTAGTTGTCGTTGTCGAAGTTATCGTTGTTGGATGTTTTATGACGTCAACTGTAATAGATGATGTGTCTTTTACTAATTTTCCTCGTTTAACATCTTGACTGATGACCGTATCGTTTAATAGTAGTTGACTGTATCCTGTTGATCCTGGTCCAATATAGTTGACATTTACCGTAATATTACGAGCACTGCACCAACTTTGAACATATGATAATGTTTGATTTGAAAAATCTGGAATAGTTTCATTTCGTTGAACTGTATAGTATTTTTTCCCGATTACAGGTATTTCATATTCATCATTTACCGAGAAGTTAAATGTCTTAACTGGTGTTGGTTCGATTAATTCGAGATTTATCTTCATGGCTTCGACGATTTCGGCAAGACTTTGTTCATAGTATTGGAATGTATATACACGACTACGAAGATTATCGACGTACATTGTCAAGTCGTATCCTGTTAGATAAGTCTTTTGAATATTGATTAGTGAGCCATCACCTGTACTATTAAATAAGACGCTCTTTCCGACATTATAGAGATTTAACATCTCATTGGTCGACATATTCGTATCGATATTGGCAGAAATAGCATCGAGTACGGCATAGAAGTCATTTATGCTCGATAAAGATTTCGCCGAATTAGCTATTCCTTCTACGACTAATTGTTGATGTTGTACTCTCTGGAAATCTCCGGCTGGTAATGTCTTACGATGACGCGCAAATGCTAGAGCTTGTTCACCATTCATATGTTGATAACCGCTGGAAATACATAGTAGGTCTTCTTTTTTAAATGATCTTTTGGAATTCTGTTCACAGAAATCAATATTATCTGGAACGGTGATATCAATACCTCCAAGAGCATCGACGAGATCGACGACTCCCTTAAAGTTGATTTTTACATAATAATCGATAGGGATATCGATTAAATTTTGGACGGTGTTTATTACACATTGTGATCCATATGCTGCTGATGAATTAATCTTACTGGATCCACCATTCTTTAGACAAGCAATTGGTACATAGGTATCACGTGGTATAGAAAATACAGTGGCATTTAAAGTGTGTGGGTTGAACGTTATAATCATTAGTGTATCACCATTAAAAGCAGCATTGGCATTTAAGGTATCACTAGTTGAGTCAACACCCATTAGAAGGACTGTAAATGGTTCTTCAACACTACCTGATGATTCAATATAGTCCTGATTTTCCATCTCTTTAGATAATTCATATACTACTTTTACGTCAGTAGCAATGTTTTCGTATGCTTCGTATCCTTCGTACATTACGACATAATTGCTCGTTATAAAAATACCATCTAAAGAACCATCGTATAGTTTTTCTAATAATTCAAAATATGTATCATATTTTTCGACAGTAACTTCGAGATTTTCTTCTTCTATTAGTTCATAAGCTAGCACATTTCCTTCGACGTCAGTTTCGTTATTTATCATACCAACGGTAAAATCCGAACTATTTACGAACTCGGTATCTTTAAGAGCTATTAGATTAGTCGTATAAAGTATGTCTGTTTTACTGATACTATCTAATAAGGAATAGACCCGATTGATTGCTAGTGATCCGATGATACAAGCACTAGATATAATCATCACAAAGAATGACGAAAATATAACACTCTTATGTTTTTTCGTAAGAAGCATAAGCAGATCTAAGAAAGAATATAGGAGTATTATAATTCCCAATACACATAGGACGATAATTCGTAGTTTTGTCTCGACACCGTTAAGTAAAAGTAAAGAACGGAATAAGAATGCATAGCTCACGATGAAGAGCAATAACACGAATATATATACAAAACGAATACTAGGTTTAGTTTTTCTGAATTTTTTCCAAAGTATTTTCATTGCAACACCTTTCTATTTTAAAATTATACTACATCGTATAGGATAATACAATTGATTTTTATATTTATTTTTGGTTCTATATTTGTTATAATATTTCCAATGGAAATGAGGCTATTAGATGAACACGAGGAAGCGAGCAATTGCATTTGTAATATGTCTATTTTTATTATTGGCATTAGGTATAGTATATATTTTTAGCGAACTTTATACAGAGAGCGAGATTCCAGAAGTAGTGGTTACTGATGGAATGTTATTCAAAGAGGAATATGAGGCAATAAATAATAATGAAAATGAAGATGGGTCTATTGTTCGTGAACTCGATATCTCAGAGGATAATCCTTTCGTCTATAAGGATGCCACAGAACTTGTCGAGAGTATTGATAATGATGAGACTTTCGTCGTCTATTTTGGTTATGCTTCTTGTCCGTGGTGTAGAAGTATAATAACACCTTTAATCGAAGCAGCGCAAGAAAATGATATCGATACGATTTATTATGTCGATGTTCAAAATATTCGTGATCGTTATGAATTGAATGATGATAATGAAGCGGTTAGAACTGTCGAAGGTAGTGAAGCTTATTATGAGCTTTTAGATCGTCTAGATAGTGTCTTAGAACCTTATTCGCCTTTAGTATATACGACAAAAAGTGGGAAATTAAAGAACGTTGAAATTGATGAAAAACGTATCTATGCTCCGAGTGTTGTCGTGGTTAAAAATGGTGAAGCAATGGAGTTAAAAACCGGAATTAGTGAACTTCAAACGGATGCTTATATGCAACTTACTGATGAAATGATCGAGGAATCGAAAGGTGAGTTTACGGAGTTATTTGAACTTTTAAATGATGAATCACAAGATTATATCTGTGAGGATCAGAAGTGTTAAAAAGATATCCATTTATTTGGATATCTTTTTTATTTGAATTCTTTTATTTTCATGGCTCTTTTTCTTTTCTAACTTAAGAGCTTTTTTGTTCTTTAATATTTTCTCTTTTAAAGAAGCCAATTTGTTATAAATATGCATCTTAGGGAATGATTCAACTAAACGACGATGAAGGTAGTTTTTTCCAGCAAGTATTTCACGAACCTTTTTAGTTATCAATTCTGTCGAGTCACAACGAAGTGAATTAGAAATATTTTTCAATGTCAAGATGATACTATATGATACAGCAACATCGACAATCGTAATAGCTAGTAAACTCAAGGCAATTATTCGAAGAAGCTCAAACGATAATTTAGCATATGCACTTATCAGAACTGGATTTAAACCATAAAACATTATTACAGCAGCAATACCAAAAGGTATAGCACATTCAAGACATATACGACCGTTTATGTTGAATTTTTTATCTGAATAATCCCACCAACGATTTTTAAATATTTTTTCCATTAAGTAAGATGTGAAATATTCCAATATACTACATACGACGACGGACATTATAAATAGAATCAGTGGGTCATCAGCGTAACGGTTTAGCAAGATGAGGATTAATACGCCACCAAATCCATAAATAGGGCATATCGGCCCAATTAAGAAACCGCGATTGATTAATTTATGTCTTTGTATTATGCTGACGATAACTTCTATTAACCAACCGATAAACGAATAAGTATAGAATAAGAGTATCAGTATGTAGACGTTGTACATATTTATCACCAAATTCATTATATCATCCTTTTTTATATTTTATAAGAATTTATAAATAAAATATCTTGGTAAGTAAAAAAACACTTTTTTTACCAATTTATGGCAACTTATTTAAATAGATGATATAATTATACCAATAAAATGATTTTAGTAGGTGAAGTATGAAATATATATCTTTTGTAGTTCCTTGTTATAATTCACAAGACTATATGAAAAAGTGTATCGATTCTCTATTAGTGGGAAAAGACGATGTTGAAATAATTATCATCGATGATGGATCGACTGATAACACGGGAAAAATTGCTGATGATTATGCCAAGAAATATCCATCAATTGTAAAAGTTGTTCATCAGAAAAATGGTGGACACGGTGAAGGGATTAATACGGGACTTAAACATGCCACAGGTAAATATTTTAAGGTTGTCGATAGTGATGATTGGGTTGATAAAAAAGCTTACAAACGTCTTTTGAAAGAGGTAAAAAAGCTAGATGTCGATTTAATTGTATGTAATTATGTTTATAGTTATACTGATGGTCGTAAAGATCAGACGATATCGTTTGCTAATGTCTTCGATGCTGAAAAGGTACTTTCATGGAATGATATTCATCGTTTTAAATTAACTCAGTACTTATCTTTGCATTCGATGATGTATAAAAAAAGTGTTCTCGATAAATCGAAAATTAAACTTCCTAAACATGTTTTTTATGAGGATAATTTATTCATATATTGGCCACTGGTTAATACGGAAAGTATATATTATCTCGATATAGATTTTTATCGTTATTATATTGGAAGAGCAGATCAATCGGTAAATGAGACGCAACTAATTAAACGTAGTTCACACCAAGTTCTCATATCTAAGTTGGTTTGTAATAAATATGATCTTTCACAAATTGAGAATAAGAAATTGCGTAAATTGATGTTGCGTGAATGTATCTTTTTGATGACGATTGGAGTTGTTTTTTCTCGCCTTGCCTATACAAAAGAAGGAGAGAAACAATATAAGGAATTATGGAATGATGTAAAAGTTGGCAATCCTAAACTCTATCATCGTATTCGCTATACTAGTATGGCTACTTTTGTCAGCTTTCCAGGGAGAATTGGGCGTTTTATCTCTCTTAAAGGGTATCGTTTAGCGCATCATTTAGTTAAATTTAATTAGAGGTAGTTATGCATGAGTTATTAGTACCTGTAGGTAACAAAGAGTGTTTGCGAGTTGCAATACATAGTGGCGCTGATGCAGTATACTTATCTGGTAAACGTTTCGGAGCTCGAGCATTTGCTGGGAATTTTACGGATGAAGAATTGATCGATGCTATTAAGCTTTGTCATCTATATGGAGTAAAGATATATGTTACAGTAAATACTTTAATCCACGAATCGGAATTGACAAGTGTCTTTGAACATGTAAAATTCTTGCATAAAAATGGTGTTGATGCTGTTATAATGCAAGATATTGGGCTTATCTATAAAGTTCGTCGGGAACTTCCTAATCTGGAAATTCATGCATCGACACAGATGCATGTTACTAATGAAAATTGTATAAAATTACT
>CALVQL010000045.1 GCA_944358235.1 uncultured Bacilli bacterium | reverse complement strand
TGGATCTTTTGATGTCGCTACAGATACGAATAAGAGAAATACCTTTACAATTGGAACCTTTACTTTGAGAGGAGATAAAGTAGGTAAAGTCGTATTAACTATTTCTGGAGTAGAAGCGTATGACGAGACTTTTAACAGTATTGGATCAGTTTCAAACGCTGCCGGAACATTCTATGTAGAAGCTCAGACGACTACTACGACAACAACAAAGAAAACGACGACTACGACAAGACGTACGACAACGCGTCGTCAAAATACTAGTACTCAGAATGTTACAAATACGACACAGACTACAGTTTCGCCAGAGAATCCTGATTTTCCATTATCTTTGACGAGTGTAACGGTCGATGATTTTGATGTCGAATATCGTGATGGTGTATATTATGTAACAGTTAATTCTGATACTGAAGAAGTAACTGTTAATGCAACAGCACCAGAGGGTGTAACCGTTGTTGGAACTGGTAAGAGAACACTTACTGAAGGAAGAAATGCAGTCGAATTGATTGCTCGTAATTCACAAAATGAGACGGCAACATATCAAGTTATAATTACTAGACCAAGTGATGACGGTGTATATAATACTTTATTGTCTCGTCTTCAAGTCGTCGATTATGAACTCGATTTCGATCCGAATACTTTCGAATATACTGTAACGGTTCCATTTAATACGAAGGAAATTTATGTTATAGCAGAATCTTCGAATAATGATGTTATCATTGGTGGAGATGGCTTGTTCATTCTTGAAAATAGCGATAATACAGTATATGTAACCGTATCTTATGGTGATCTTCAAAGAACGGAATATACAATTCATATAAAAAAGGATTATACGATGTTAATCTTATGGATAGCAATCGGAACATTAGGAGCTGGATTTATTGGAATGACGGCATATGCTATCTTGAGTAGAAAGAAAGCTGTTGCTAAAGTTATGGCATCTAATAATAAAGTTGTCGCTGAAGAAGTAAGAGAACAAAATGAACAGAATCCAATTGCTGACGTTTCTATTGGTGGCGAAAAAGTTGTCGGTATTGGTAAAAGACCAGTTGTTCCAACGCGAGTTGTAGCAACTCAAAAGACTGATCCTGTTCGTAACGTTAATACCATTCCTCAAAATTCAAATGTAAAAGTGGTATCAACAGCACCTAGTGCTCAAGTTAAAGTTGTTAAAAAGGAAGTGACACCTGCTAGTGAAGCACCACAAGTGTCAAGACCACTAACTTCAACTGGGGCATATCAGAATGAAGATATTATAATCACCGATATAAATAATTCTAATAAGATGTAGGAAAAACTGATTTTATATCAGTTTTTTTTATGCTATAATTGATAATAGAGGATGTGCTGATATGGCGATGATACTTTTAATGTTAATGGTTCCGTTACTGTGTATAGCTTTCTGCATATATGTGGGATGTCTAGTAAATATGATAATTTATAACAGTTATGATATGTTTTATATATTGATCAGTGTATTGATATCTTTACTAGCGTTCTATGGATGTTTACACTTTTATTTTAAAAGTAGTCCTAAGAATGCTAAAACTCTAAATTATGAACGTTATATACCGATATATCATGGCTATTTTTCCTTCTTTTTACTACTGCTTCTTGGTCTTGCTAATTTAGCAAATTATATTATTTACCAAGAAAGTGTCGTCAATTTATTTGCAGGACTTTTATTTTTCATTATTGGTATATATGTTTTTATTGTCTTTGGTATCAATTATAAGCAAGAAACTTTTTTTGTGAGTGATATCTTTGAAGAGAATAAGCGTATATTGGGCTTAGAACTTAACAATGATGAGGGATTGGTTTTAGAATACTATGTCGATTCAAAATCCAAATATAAAATAGGGGATCGCTTTAGTGTTAAATATCACAAACATACTAAAATTATAAAGAATATTGGATTAATAGATGAAAATAGTAGAGGTGAATTATGAAAAACGAAAATAATAACAATAACATTGTTACTCCTGAGAAAATTGATCTTGATAAAGTGCAAATCGATGAAAATGATACGATGCTTAATCGTGAAAGAAGGAATATCGTCAGTGCCACTATTCAAGCAAATGACGCCTTAGATGCAAAGCAAGCTCGCAAAGTAAATGATACTATTAAATTGAAAAAGAAAAATCCAATTGTCAATTTTTTAATTATCGCTTTCTTGTTAGCAGTAGCAGCATTAATTGCTATAGGTGCTTATTTATTGGTAAATCGTATAATGAATTATGACACACCAAAAGAAGAGGAAAATGTTACTACACCGGTTACTAAAAATAAGGTTGAAAGTTATCTCGCCAGTACCGATAAAGTCCGCAAGTTTCAAGCTAGTGGTTCTTTTAATATCGGTGGTACAATATATACAGATATAATGTTATTACTAGCTCCATCAGGATATGATTTAAATACAAATAAAGATTATTATATGATAATTTATTCTAATGGTGATGTATTATCTGCTGAATATGGAGAATATAATATAGTGGGGGATAAAATAGAATGTGTAAGTGATAATGGCAATAATATTAACTTTACTATTAGCGAAGAATATTTAAATGCCGATAGTATAACTGGTGATTTTCTTATAAAAGATACAGAGATGAAATATTATTATTATAAAGACGATGTCAATGCTAATATTCTTATCGTCAATGGAACATTACTCGGAGAATATGCCATGTATATATCTTCGAACACTAATGAAAAAAATATAATTATTGATCGTTTCAGTGAAACTCAAGAGGCTATTACTATGGATAATGGTACAGAGTTTGTGAAGAGTGGTAATGATATTGTTGTAAATGGAATCACCCTTCATTCGGCTTACTAATTGGACTTTTTATCCAAAAAGTGCTATAATTGTCGACAACTGCGGTGATAAGTGTCAAAAAAATTGAATAAATTATGTGTTTTTTCATAATTATTACAATTATATATGTTATAATTGTATAGTACCGAGGTGAAAATAGTGAAAAACGACTTGAGTTTTGACTATATATCTAAAGATATATTGAGTAATAAACGTTATCAAAGGTTAGCTAGTGAGACACATCATGGAATTACGAGAATGGAACATTCTCTTCGAGTTGCAAGAAACACCTATAAAATAGCTAAGAAATTAAAACTAGATTATGAATCTGCTACGAGGGCAGCTTTATTACATGATTTCTTCACAATAGAAGAATTTGGCGAGAATAGAGGTTTAATTCAGGGAGTTGTTCATCCTGATATTGCTCTTGCAAATGCTAAAGCGGAATTTAATATCAATGCTATCGAAGCTAATGCCATCGAAGCACATATGTTTCCTTTAAATATGACTTTGCCTAAATATAAAGAAAGTTGGCTTCTAACAGGGGTTGACAAAGTAGTTGCTATTTATGAGTACTTAAGTTATAAATTCAGTTATACAAAAGTTACTGGTAAACTAGCTACTTCGATTTCTCTATATGGCTTATTCTTATTTAATGTATTGACAATGGGTCGCAAGTAGACCTTTTGTTTTTTTTATGGTATTATATTATCAGATGTTCTCGTAGCTCACCTGGATAGAGCGACCCCCTCCTAAGGGGTAGGTAGTAGGTTCGAGTCCTATCGGGAACACCAGAAAGATAAAAACAAGGAGATTTATCCTTGTTTTTTTGATGGCCAAAATTCGATGCATTTTCCTCTTTTTCGGCACTTTTCAACAGTTTTTTCTTGACATATATTATATTATATTATATTACCGTAGTGTAGTATATGACAATTCCTTTTGTTATTAGCTATTCTATAAAAAAACGAAAAATTAATAGGGTAAGGAGGTGAATGAATGAAGAAAAAAAGATCGTTATTTATCGCCGGATTACTTGCTATTGTCCTAGTACTTGGTGTTGGCTATGCAGTAGTTAATGGAGTGATTTTAGAAATTAGTGGAGATGCTGCAGCGAAAACAGAAGAATTAAATGTCTATTTTACTGATGCAACAGAAGTAAGTTCGGAAAAAGTAATTGCTACAGCGGAAAATGAAGCTTTGACGGCAAGCATAGATGTCAACGATTTAGTTCTAGGGGAAAAGGTGACTGCTACCTATACTATAATGAATGGAGAATCGGACGTAAATGCAGTGATTTCTAAAAACAATATTACAAATAGTAAAGAAGAGTTCTTTAAAGTTACAACTGATGTAGATAGTACTACTAAGACAATTGAATCAGGTAGTACTGATACAGTAACAGTAACTGTTGAATTGATAAAAACACCTATTGAAATAGCTGATTCTACAGCGACAATCGAAGTACAATTGGCTGCTGAACCTGGAAGTAATTAGTTATTTTTATATTAGTTAGAAAGTAGGCAAAGAGGGATTTTATGAGAAGAAAAGACATTTTTATGATAATTTTTCAAATGATATTACTTCTATTTCTACTCTTTGCTCTCTTTGTGCCTAATATGTTTTCGCGCAGTTTATTCTCCGTTATTTTGCTTATATCTGCAATAGGGATTTCCTTTTTTAGTAAGAAAATAAAGATTACATCGATAAAAAAGAAAAACGCCATGATAATACTTATAATATTAGCGTTGGTATACGTTGCGTTACTATATTTATTAGGATTTTATTTTGGCTTTTTAAAGGTTAAAACCCCGTTATCGGTTTGGTCATTCTTTAGATTTATACTCCCTCTAACGATAATTATTATATCATCGGAAATTCTGCGAAAAAAATTTTTATTTCAAGAAACAATCGTTCGAATAAAATCGCTGCGAATAAATCTCTCAGTAATCCTAACGTACATTATAATGGTCTTAATCGATTTGAAAATATATACGGGAATATATGATTTAACTAATTTAAATGATTTCTTGACAGCTCTGGGATTTGTCTTCTTCGGTTCAGTATCTTGTAATTTACTGTATAATTATCTTTGTGTAAGATATGACTGTAAAGCGATTATAATTTATCGACTTATTACAACTTTATATATGTACATAATACCTGTTGTACCTGATATTTATATGTTTTTACAATCGTTTTACCGCATGGTCTTTCCTTATATTGTCTATGTCGTCTTTGATAAAATATACATTAATAATGTCTGGGCTAAATCGCGTAACGCAAGACGGAGAGATTTTTTCGGAAACACAATATTCATCTTCGGAATGGTCTTAGTTATAATGCTCGTGTCGTGTCAGTTTTACTATGGTATATTAGTAATAGGATCGAAAAGTATGACGGGAACGATTGATAAAGGTGATGCTATTATATTTGAAAAATATGATAAACAAACCATCGCTGTTGGACAGATAATATTGTTCGATTATAATGGGACACAAACAGTTCATAGGGTTGATGAGATTATTAACGTAAATGGTGTGACACGTTATTATACTAAAGGTGATGCCAATAAAGAACGAGACTATGGATATATAACAGAAGATAAAATATATGGTATTGTAAAATTAAAGCTTAAATATATAGGATATCCAACTCTTTGGGTAAGATCATTATTTTCATAATAAGGAGGTAATAAGTTATGAAAAGAAACCAGGTAAGAGCAATTTTAACTACTCAGACAAAAAGAAGACAAATAATTTTGAGTTTGATCGGCATAATAATAATAGTAGCATTTCTAGCAGTTGCAAACTTATATGTGTTTTATCATCGAAGTCAAGAAAAGTATGTGACTTATGATGAAACAAGCGACATTGATTATAAAGTTCAATTAAAAGAAAATCAGTTTTTTTCAGATAACTACTTAGGTGATAATAAACAGTATGTAGCGAGTCTAATCGAAAAGATAATTGCTGATTTTCAATATAAGATTTCTATGGATGAAGAAAACATTCAATATAAATACTCTTATTGGATAGAAGCTAATGTCGATGTTAAAGAGGTTGGAACGGAAAAATCCTTATATAATAATTCGGAAATTATCAAGGAAAAACAAACGCGAACTTCAACAAATCGAGATGTTACGATTTCAGAAAATGTAAATATCGATTATAATTATTATAATAGTCTGATTAGCAATTTTATTAATATCTATCATTTAGATGATACCATTAGTAATTTGACTATTAATATGCATATAAATGTTGTTGGAAATTGTGAAGAAAAATCTAATATTGAAAACAAAGAATCCGTTATCAGTTTAGTAATTCCTTTGACAACTAAAACAGTTGGTATTGATATTAGTGATAATCTGATAGATAACCAAAATAGTGTGTTATTATGTGATATAAATGATAAAAATGCAGGTATATTTATGGCACTTGGAAGTATTTTCTTGCTTCTTGATATTGGTTTAATTGGATATATACTATATTATAATTTTAAAACACGTACAGCCGAAAATGTATATGAAAAAAATTTGAAAAAGATTCTAAATAATTATGGATCATATATTCAAAAAGTAGAAGGAAAATTGATCTTTGATAATTGTCAAGTGATAAAAATCGACGATTTTACAGATATGCTAGAAATATATGATACGATAAAACAGCCGATCTTAATGAAGGAATACCCTGATCAAATCGAAGCAGTCTTTATTATTCCGAGCAATACTAATATAATATATATGTACAAGATGAGTATGAATGACTAAAAATAACAGTAAATGTGTATAAAACGATAACCATTTATAGAAAGGAAAGGTGATAGCGCTATGAAAAAAAAGAAGATAAATTCTAAAAAGTTAAAAATAGTCTCTATTTTGGTTCTTTTATTTATGGTTGTCGGCTATGCCTCGGTCAATTCCATAATTCTCGATATTTCTGGAATTGCACAATCCAAAGAAACATCAGGAATCTTTATAACGGAAGTCGCGTATCATGAGGATGTAAATGCTAATCTGGAAAAAACACATATAATTAGTGCTTATCAAACCCTTCTTAATAGTGAGGTTGTGTTATCTGATTCTGACGGAAATTCATCTATTACCTATCAGATAACATTATATAATAGTAATGATGATGATTATTTTTTTAAAGGTACTATTTTTGATGATGAATTTTATAGTAATTCTGATATTATCTTTGAATTAGATGGATTAGATATTGGCACTTTTATAAAAGCAAAAAATAATTTGACATTTAAAATTACTTTCCATTATAAAGATAATGTCGTTTCTTCATCAAATGTTCTCAACTCGTATTTAAACTTTGAATTTGCTCGTAATCATTTTGCTAATTACATTTTAGCTACTAATCCTATTTCTGAAGGATGTCCGGAACAATATGGAAATTCTAATATGTATATGGTAGATTCAGTAGAAACGGAAAGTAAATTTTGTCAAGCTAAGGATAATTATGGTGATACTTATTATTTTAGAGGTTCGGCAGATAATAATTATGTAACATTTGCCGGAGTAACTTGGCGTATTATGCGAGTTAATGGTACAGGATCAGTTAGACTTGTCTACGAAGGGGATATTGGAAACGTCGATATGGCTTCGGAAAATCTCGGATATGATAATGCTTATATCGGCTATATTTATGGAACTCCAAACCAATCGAGTTACAAAGCAACACATACCAATACTACGGATTCAGCATTAAAAACGAAGCTAGATTCGTGGTATATTTCTAATATATTGGGTAAGTATGATGACTATGTTGACGATATGTATTTTTATAATGATAGGTCGACATATAAAACTACAGATTATAGTTCGATTGTTAATAGTCCGGTTCATTACCATCCGCCTAATATGTCGGATTATGGCAAAGATACTGGTTTAGGGTATGGAAATAATATAACTTATTATGGTCCTTGGTTACGCCTAGTTGAAAATGTCGAGAATTATTATTCGAGCGGTGTAGGAAGTCCTATTTCATATCCAACCTTTTACTGTGCATCTTCTAACGATTGTTATACTAGTAATGCCAACATGTTTGGAACTGATGTATTGGACTATCCAATCGCAAGTTTAACTATGGATGATGCTGTATTTGCTGGTAACGGCTATAAAGAAAATAATGCCAATCCTAAGGGGTATCTTTATACGGGAACGCGTTTTCATTTACTGACATACCCTGTCTATCCATATCGAGTACATGACTATAATATTATGATATGTTCATTTATTGGTGAACATAGTTTGGGGGATGGTTGGATAACATGTGGTTCTCGAGGTAATTTTGCGATTCGACCTGTTTTGAATTTAAAGGGGGATTTAATTATAACATCCGGAAA
>CALVQL010000044.1 GCA_944358235.1 uncultured Bacilli bacterium | reverse complement strand
ATCGGTTCCTTAGAAGAACTAGAAGAGCTAGTTATCGAAGATATCGATGTTAGAAATTTGGAATTACATCGTCCGTATGTCGATGAAATCCACATTAAATGTAGTGAATGTGGTAAGAGTATGGAACGTGTCAAAGATGTTATGGATGTCTGGTTCGATTCAGGCGTTATGCCATATGCTCAGTTCCATTATCCATTTGAGAATAAGGAATTATTTGAAAGTCAATTTCCAGCCGATTTCATTGCCGAAGGATTAGATCAAACTCGCGGATGGTTTTATGTATTACTCGTCATTTCAACGATTATATCCGCAGAGTCGAGTTTCAAAAATGTCGTCGTTAACGATATGGTCTTAGATCAATACGGTAAAAAGATGAGTAAATCGACAGGTAATGTCGTCGATCCAACAGTTGCTTTGACGACTTATGGCGCTGATAATGTCCGCTGGTATATGTTCTATGCATCACCGGTATGGACTCCATTAAAATATGATGATGCTGGAGTAAAAGAAGTACATTCGAAATTCTTTAATCCTTTTAAAAATACTTATACTTTCTTCCAGACATATGCCAATATCGATAAGATCGATATCGATAAATGTGATGTCCCTTATGAAGAGCGTGAAGAAATCGATAAGTGGCTTTTAAGTAAGTATAATAAATTGCTCAAAAAAGTTACAGAATCTTATGATGCATATGATTTAAATGAAGTTGTACGAAATATTACTTCGTTTGTATCTGATGATTTATCTAATTGGTATATTCGTCGTAATAGAAATCGTTTCTGGAGTAGTGAGTTAGATAATTCTAAAAAAGCGGTTTATCGCACTACTTACGAAGTATTAGTTGGTCTTTCATTAATGTGTGCTCCAATTATACCGTTTGTAACTGAAGAAATATATCGTAATTTAACGGGAAAAGAGTCAGTTCATTTAGGTGACTTCCCAACTTATAATGAGAATCTCTTTAATGAGGAAATTGAAGTTCGTATGGATTTGGTACGTGATCTTATTTCGACAGGACGTTATGTTCGTGAGACGACTAATATTAAGGTTCGTCAACCATTATCAGAATGTTTAATAGATGGAAGATACGAAAGTATTCTCGGTGATTTAGTAAAATTGATAAATGAAGAGTTAAATGTCAAAAAGGTTACTTTTGTCGACGATCTATCACCTTATATGAACTTCACTATTAAACCAAATTTCAAAGTTTGTGGAGCTAAATTCGGTTCAAAAATGAAGGATTATCAACAATTGCTTTTAGATTTATCCGATGATGATGTCGATTCTATCTTGCGCGCAGAAGTCGTAACTGTCGACTTTGACGGTGGAAGATTGGATATAACTCCAGACATGGTCGATATTCGAATCGATTCTAAAGAGGGGTTCGATGTCGGAATGGAGAATAATAAATTTATAATCTTGAATACTGAATTGACTAGAGATTTAATTCTCGAAGGTCTTGCTCGTGAATTTGTTTCCAAAGTTCAAAATATGCGTAAGACGATGGGATTAGATATCGAAAATCGCATTGAATTGTATTACGATGGCGATGATGAAATCAAAGAAGCTGTCGAAACGTTTAAAGATTATATAATGGAAGAAACTTTGGCAGTCGTGTGTGATATCGATAATTCAGGAGAAGTCGTCGATATCAATGGCCATGATGTTCACTTGAAAATCGTAAAAAAATAGCATTGCTAACTTAAAAGCAATGCTTTTTCTTTTTCTTGAACGTATTCTTTAAATTTGCTAATTGAACTATCGATATTGTCGAAATTATTATTCATTTCAGCGAATGGAGTGTATCGCTTACAATATATTTCATAGGCTTCGATGAGAATTTTTGAAGCAATTAACGCGGTATTTAGATCGATGATAATTGGCATGAAAACTTTAAAATCGGTTATCACATTTCCTTCTTCTTTTATATTTACTCCATAAAATTCGTGCATTTCTTCGAGTTCGTGATTACATAAGATTACACGAAAATTATCTTCTTGTAAATAGTCGATAAATGATTTAGGAAAATTGAAGAAGTCGCAGATATCGCTAAAAGATATCGAAATTTCATTTAAACGTTTACGATATTCATCACTTTCTATTAAAGTTAGAAAATCTTTTTTCATACGTTTTAGTCGATGAGGGGCTTTTAAGCTGCAAGCATCTTTGATATCATCTAAGACATCGTAATAATATCTGACGGTCTCTTCGTTTAATTCGTCTAAGTCATCTAAAAATTCATAGATCGGTTGAGAATCTAATTCACTTAATTTTTTTCTTAAATGGCGATGTAAAAAAGCTTCTTCGGATATAATAGCTTTAAATTCCTTGAAAACGGCATATATTTCCGCTGAAGCATCACTTTTTAAACCAAAAGCAAATATACTTTCTAAATAAGTTTCGAGACAATATTTAGCAATCAAATACAATTCTTCAATATTTTCTAAATTCGTTTTAAAGATATCGCTTTTTATGTCTTGTAATTCGGCACGATTCACAGTATCACTTCCTCGTGGTTTATATTATAACATAATAGAATTAATTTCTTTTTATTTTTTTCGATATATGGTATAATAGTTCAAGATAGAGAGGTATACATATGAACTTTGATTCCCTAACGACTTCGTTATATCAAGAAAATATAAATTGGGTATATTCAATTGTCAAAGAGTTAGATGCCAAAGGTATCGAACGTAAAGAACGTTTTATTGCTGATGTCTATACTTTTAATAATATTGTCGTCTTAGGTTATTATTTTATGAATCTTTATGTCATAAGTAATATCAATTCGTATTCGCAAGATGATGCCTCTTTAATCTTGAATGCCATTATGACAGGTGCTAGTACTTATAATCAGTATAAATTATCGAATATCTTTAAAAGGGAAGTCGACCTTTCGAAAATAGTCGACCAATATAATTCTGTCGTTCGTAAGACGAAGTTATATGCTCCTAATGATGGACTTAAAGCTCGTGTCGTTGCTGTCGATGAAGTATATCGTCGAATTTATCCTAAATTCAATAAGCGACATTTCAATGTATTTATCAAAGTATTCATGGCATCTTTTAATGAATATGAAGGACGTATAAAGAAAACTATTGATGAATATCTAAAAAATAATTGAGGGTGATTAACATGGTAAATGAACTTAAGTTGGATCAGGTTTATAATGCGATAAAGGAAAATGGACTTAAAGCTTTTGATGATGAGGCTTTAGCAAGATTACTAGCTATTTTAAATCCGACGGAATTAGATCTCTTTGAAATGGAGGCGTTCTCTAAATTAGGGGGATTTGCTGCTTATGATCGAATTAGAAGAGTAAGACCATTAATCGATATGATAATTAGGAGTGATGTATATTCATTTAAATCGAGTTCGCTTTTTAAAGAATATATAAAATCTCTTCAGAGTAGAAGTTATCGTGAATTTTTTAAAGGTCTTACGGTAAATGATCTGGCCAGTATAAAAAAATACGTTACTTCGACGATGAAAAAAGATAAGGTCAATGTCAGTGCGTCGAAGAAAATAATTAAAATATTAACTCAGGAGATTGCTTCAAAAGAAGCACAAAAAAACCTCACATTTTCGTGAGGTTTTAAATTGCCATTATCTGTTATAGAATTCAACGATTAGAGATTCATTGATATCAGCATTTAATTCAGTTCTTTCAGGATATCTAACATAAGTTCCTGATAATTTGTTTTCATCGAATTCGACGAAAGCAGGTCTTTGAACTTTCAACTCTAAAGATGCTCTAATAGCTGGATGTTCTTTAGAATTTTCTTTGACACTGATAACATCTCCTGGTTTACATTGATAAGATGGTATATCTACTTTGACATCATTTACAAGAATATGTCCATGATTGACGAGTTGTCTTGCTCCACGACGAGTAGAACTCATGCCCATTCTGTAGACGATATTGTCAAGACGAGACTCGAGTAACTTTAAGAAGTTTTCACCAGTTACGCCAGACATCTTAGCAGCCTTATCAAATGTACGTCTGAATTGTTTTTCATTTAATCCATACATGAATCTGATCTTTTGCTTTTCTTGTAATTGGATTCCGTATTCACTAGCTTTCTTTCTTCTACCAGCACCATGTTGTCCTGGAGCATAAGGCTTTTTAGCTAGTTCTTTGCCGTTTTCTAAAGTAGAAAATCCGTATCTACGAGATTTCTTATAAACCGGTCCAGTATATCTTGCCATAAATATCTCCTTTCTTTTATATTTCATAGTAAAGGGATCCAAAAAAATACTAGGGTGTTTGATTATCTTTCCCTTAGGCAGTCTTAAGTTACTAGAACTATTTCAATCAAACACATCAATATTTTATGAGGATTACTGCCAATAACTACGCAATTAGTAATATACACTAATTATATGCAAAAGTCAATTATATTACTCCTTTTTATACATTGTAAAAGAGGGATTATTATGTTAAAATTAATTATAGTAAAAGGGTGAGGCAAATGGCAGAGTTGCAGGAACATTTTAAAATGGATTATCAAAAAATACTTGCGCGTACCGATTCGATTATTCGTGGTAATAAGTTTCGTATAACTGTTCTTTCGGAAATTTTGGTACGTCTTGAGTATTCAGAAACAGGTAGTTTTGAGGATCGACCAACTGAACTTGTTATGAATCGAAATTTTCCTAAAGTAAAATTTGAAAAGAAAGAAGATAGTAAGTATCTTACAATTAAGACCTCTTATTTTACTTTAACTTATCATAAAGAGATGCCTTTTTTAGGATCGAAAGTGAGTCCTGATCAGAATTTGCGTATTGAGTTAAACAATACGGATAAGTATTGGTATTTTAATCATCCGGAAGTGCGTAATTTTCGTGGAACGAGTTTTTCTTTAGATGGAGCTGATGGAAAAGCGCGTTATGGAAAGGGACTTTATAGTACTGATGGCTTCGTGTCTTTAGATGATTCGAAGACGCTTATCTTCAATGAAGATGGTTCTTTAGGTAAACGTAATGATAAGCGTATTGATATATACGTATTTATGTATCGTCGTGATTTTGGAGCATGTCTTCGTGATTATTTTACGTTGACGGGATATCCGCCACTGATACCGCGTTATTCTTTAGGGGTTTGGTGGAATCGCAATACGACATATAGTTCTAAAGATATCGAAAGGTTAGTATTTAATTTTAACAAGTATCGTATTCCGCTTTCGATTATCATGTTAGGAGATAAATGGCATCGTGATAATGGTAAGATTACATCGGGACTTTCATTCAATGAAAAATTGTTTAAACGACCAAAGCGTATGGCTGAATTCTTGCATGGAAAGGATATTCGTCTTGCTGTTAAAGTCGATCCTATGCAGGGGATCAGTCCAACAGAGGATTATTATTTGCCATTTAAGAATGCTTCTGGACTTGAAGGTGAAGGTGTCCTTCCTTTTAATGTCTTCAATAAAAATGTCTTGAGTGCGTATTTTGATTATCTAATTCATCCACTAATGAATTATGGTGTCGATTTCTTCTGGATTGATTATGACAATATCAATGATAAGACAAGTCTTAGAGCACTAACGCATTATCATTTCAATGATTTTAAACAGATTACTAATCGTCGTGGTATTACTTTTGCTCGTAACGCTTTAATAGCTGCTCATCGTTATCCGATTCATTATACTGGTGAAACTATTGTTTCGTGGAATAATCTCAAATTACTTCCGACCTATAATTCGACAGCATCGAATATCGGAATATCGTGGATATCGAATGATATAGGAGGATATACGGGGGGAATTGAAGATGGTGAGTTATATACTCGTTTTGTTCAATTTGGATGCTTTAGTCCAATCTTCCGTCTATCAGCTGATGAGGGAAGATATTATAAAAGAGAACCTTGGAAATGGGATATAACGACGCAGTCCGTCTGTGCTCAGTACATGCGTTTACGTCATAGTTTAATTCCTTATATATATAGTGAAGCATATCGCTATAGTAGAACAGGGCTTCCATTAGTACAACCACTATATTATCGTTATCCAGAAATTTATGATGAACCACTTTATAAAGCAGAGTATTTCTTCGGTTCGGGTCTTTTCGTTGCACCAATTACCACTAAAAGGGATGAATTGATGGATCGAACAGTGTTAAAACTTTTCTTGCCGGAAGGAACATGGTATGATTTCACGACTGGAAAACGCTATGCTGGTGGTAGAAGATATACTTCCTTCTATAAACAAGAAGATTATCCAGTATTTGCTAGAAGTGGAACTATTATTCCTCTGGCGATATTAGATGAAAATCATTTGAATGATACAAATCCACCGAAGAATATGGAAATTCAAATATTCCCGGGAGCATCGAATACTTATGAGTTGTATGAAGATGATGGAATATCATCTCTTTACGAACAAGATTTTTATATCATGACAAATATCGACTATACTTATCAGCAGAATAATTTTACGGTAATTATCCGTCCTGTTGCTGGTAAAAGCGGAATAATTCCACCGCATCGTGCATATCGTATTAGATTTAGAAATACGCGTGAACCGGATGATGTCATAATTCATGTCGGTAATGAAAAAGTCAAAGGGGCACAGATGTATGTCGATGATAATGATTTCGTCGTCGAATTGCCACCACTTTCAACGCTTAAGCAGATAACGGTTAACTGTAAGGGTAAAGACATTGAAATCGACGCTTTACGCCTCGTCAATGATGATATCGAATCGATTCTAAATGACTTACCGATACAGACGAAGATAAAAAATGTCATCGGGGAGATAATCTTCGATGATACGGAAATTAAACAAAAACGTATTCAAATTCGTAAACTCAAGAAGTTAGGAGTAAATAGCAAATACATCAATTTGTTCCTAAAATTACTTGAATATATCGCAGAAGTTTAGTATAATTTCTTGTAAGCAGATGAAGAAAAAGTAGTAGTAGATAATCCTCTTTGAAGAGAGTTTGCGGGTGGTGAAAGCAAATAAGAGTGAATCTATGAACTCGTTTTTGGATGTGTTAGGTTAGACCCTTTAAAGTCATCGAGTATAAATTAAGGTGGTACCACGGTTTTTCGTCCTTTAGCGAAAAGCCGTTTTTTTTGGAGGAATTATGGAATATATCTTATTTTACTTTATAGTATTCTTCGTCCTGTTTTTAATTATCTATTTTATTTGGTATCTTCCGAGTAGAAGGAAAGATAAATTGAAGAAGAATAAAGGTTTAAATTTTATCGTCAAAAAATATGATTTAAAGATGGATGATAATAAATGGAAATACTTAGGACGGTTGTTCGTGCTCGTAAATAGTTTGATTTTAGCTGTTCCGATCGAAATCGTTTTCATCTTTGATATAAATTATATATTAGCGTTAGTGATTTCTTTGGGAATATTTATCGTTCTTATTTATACTTTTTATAATATATTGGGTTTGCTTTTGAAGAAGAAAGGTTGGTAATTATGGAAAATAAAGTTATCGAGAAAAAATGGCAAGATTATTGGGATAAAAATAAGACATTTAAAGCAGTAAACGGGGATAAGAAGGATCCTTATTATATATTAGTTGAATTTCCTTATCCGAGTGGATCGGGACTTCACGTTGGGCATGTTAGAAGTTATACAGCACAAGATGCTTTAGCTCGTATGAAACGTATGCAAGGATATAATGTCTTGTTTCCTATGGGATGGGATGCTTTTGGAGCACCAGCTGAACAATATGCGATAAAAAATCATATTCATCCTAAAGAAGCTGTTAAGGAAAATATCAAGACATTTAAAGGTCAGATGAAGAAGCTAGGGTTCTCATTCGATTGGGATCGTGAGTTTGCAACGACTGATCCGGAGTATTATAAGTGGACTCAATGGCAGTTTTTACAGTTTTATAAGCATGGAATGGCTTATAAGGATACAATTCCTGTAAACTGGTGTCCGGAATGTAAGAGTGTATTATCCAATGAAGATGCTGCTGGTGGCGTATGTGAGCGATGTGGCTCGCGTGTCGTTCAAAAGGAAAAGTCCCAATGGATGCTTCGTATGAGCGATTATGCTGAAGATCTTTTGACGGGTTTAGATGATACGCATTTTGCTGAAAAAGTCAAGTTAGGACAGATAAATTGGATTGGCAAGAGCGTTGGAGCACATGTCAATTTTAAAATTGCCGGTCACGATAAAGAATTTACGGTATTTACAACTCGTGCTGATACTCTTTATGGTGCTACTTATTGTGTATTGGCGCCAGAACACGAATATGTCGATATTATTACAACTGATGAACACAAAGAAGAAGTCAAAGCTTATAAAGAAGCATGTGCTTTAAAAAACGATTTGGAAAGAACGGAATTAAATAAAGATAAAACCGGAGTATTTACCGGAGCTTATGCTATTAATCCGGTAAATGGCGAAGAAATTCCAATATATATAAGTGATTATGTCTTAGCTACTTATGGAACAGGAGCTATAATGGCTGTTCCGGCACACGATGATCGTGATTATGAATTTGC
>CALVQL010000043.1 GCA_944358235.1 uncultured Bacilli bacterium | reverse complement strand
CTTATAACTTATGTTACTGAAAAAATTATCGCTCCGAAATTGGGGAAGTACGAGTCTGATGAGGAGATTGTTACAGATAAAGATAAACTTACGCGAAGAGAGATGCGAGGACTTTTGTTTGCATCTATTGGAGCAACTTTGTATATCTTATTGTTTATATATAACATTATTCCCAATGTTCCTTTTGGAGGAAATTTATTAGATTATTCACAAGAAAGATATATCGATAAATTATTCGGTTATGATTCATTTTTTAACAGTGGATTTGTCTTCGTTGTAACATTCTTGTTCTTTATTGTTGGTTTGTTATATGGTTTAGGTACAAAGGCGATAAAAAATCATCGTGATATATGTAATTTCTTATCTCACTCTTTGGATGAGATCGGAAAAGTTATCGTTTTGATATTATTTGCCAGTATGTTTATCTCTCTTTTGAAATATACGAATATTGGTGATTTATTTACTGCTTGGTTAGCAAATCTCTTATCGACGATGAGTGTCGGTGGAATTCCATTAATGTTATTAATATTGTTTGTAAGTATGATTTCGACGATATTATTACCTAGTTTTGTGTCACGTTGGTCAATTCTCAGTGGTACGGTTGTACCTTTGATGATGACATCGGGATTTTCACCAGAGTTTTCACAATTAATCTTTAGTGTCGGTAGTAGTATTATGTATCCATTAACTCCAGCGATGGCATATTTTGTAATATATATATCGTATATGGAAAAATATGATAGAGATGGTATAGGCCTTACAAAGGGTCTAAGTTATATGGTACCTTATACTTTAGCAATTTTAGCAATGTGGGTAATATTGTTGATATTGTGGTATTTAGTTGGTATTCCATTAGGAATAGGAGCAAACTCAGTTTTATAAAAATCCTGCGGGATTTTTTTGATTGCATAAATTAGTTAAGTGTGGTACTTTATAGTTAAGATACAATATATGATAATAGGAGGAATAAATTGTGGGTTTAAATAGTACAAAAAGGTCGAACTTAGAATTATGGAAATTTCTGTTTGTGATAGCATATATAGCATATAATTTTTATCTTTTAAATCATGCTAATCATCCGGAAATCAATTCGATGCTTTTCTCTGGTGGAAAGGTTTTGGAATTCTTCTTTATAATAGCTGGTTTTTCATTAATGAGTTTCTGCGTAAAAAATTCTAAAAATGACGTTTCAACTTGGGAGTATTTAAAAGGTTTGATATCGCGATACTATCCGGCTTTACTTGGTGGTGTTTTTCTTTCTTTTGTGGTTAGAAATTTTGTCATAGACACGAGTTTGGTTAGAATTCCTTCTTTGTTAGTCGGAGCGATCTTCGAATTATTGGGACTTAGTCAGTTAGGAATAGCAAGTTATAGTGGTTTTTCGAGTAATTCTATGTTGCAAGAATATATTGTAAATGGCGGAATTACTCCGATTTGGAATGAACCGTTATGTTATTTATCAGCTTTCTTTATAGTTAGTTTGATTTTTTACTATATAATTTCTAAAAACCGAAACTTATATGAAAATATCATTGCGCCATTGGTCATTGTAATAGGATATAGTGCAATGGGAATGATGAGTGAATTCTCTTTATATAGTACAGGTATCTTTGGTATTCCAAATGCCATAATTCGTGTGGCGGCGGGGATGGCTTTAGGAAGTTTGATTTATCGTTTTATAGATTATTTAAAGAGTAAAGAGATTGATCGAAAAGAAAAGATTGGATTAACTGTTTTGTACTTTGTATTTGCCATATATTTTATCGTAACTACTATTATTGGAATTGAATGGAATGAATTTATCAATTTAGTATTTATCGTTCCATTTGCTATTATCTTACTTTTGAATCGCGATGGTGTAAGTTCGATATTAAAGAGTCGTTTCTTTAGTTATCTAGGAAGTTTGGCTTTATATGTATTTGCTTGTCATATTGCATTTTGTTATCTAATACCATTTTTATTTCCTGATCGAACGTATCAATTTCAATTCCTCATCTTTTTAATAATTACATTGATTTGGGGAAATATAATGCTGATTTTTGATAAATTCGTCATAACGCCATTATTTAGGGAAAGAAAAAGTGCTTCATAGGCATTTTTTCTTTTTTTATGAAGAAAATATAACTATAAATATATTTTTATGTTATAATTATTCTAGTATTAGAAGGAGGAAATGGTTTTGAAAAAGGTTTTAAGTTTTTTTATGGCTCTTTTAATTGTTTTGATGCCGGTTGTTCGTGCCGAAGAAACTGAAGAAGAAAAAGATCCGATAAATGTATATATATTCTATGGTGAGACGTGTGCTTTTTGTGCTTCATTACATGAATATATGGATGAACTTGAAAATGATGATAGTATCAATTATATGTTTCAAGTTGTCGATTTTGAGGTATGGAATAATGCAGAAAATAATGCTTTGATGTTAGAAGTTGGAGATTATTTTGGATATGATGTTACAGGTGTTCCTTTCTATGTTATTGGTGAAACATACTTTACTGGTTATTCTGAGTCAAATAGTCAAGATCAAATTGTTGAAGCAATAGAAACGGCTTATAATGATCCTGAATATGAAGATATCGTAGCGGGAATAAATGGTGGTGAGATTACCGTACCTGATAGTGACTTAACTGAGGAAGATGAAGCTGCAGCAAATGATCGTGTCGGTTTGATTATTTTAGGAATAACAGCTGCTATAGTAATTGCTATAATATTTGGGCGTTCAAAGAATTCTTATTATGATGATGACGATGATAAGGATGTAGAATTAGAAGAAGAGGAAGATGAACAAGAAGAAAAAGATGAGGAAGAGGAAAAATCCAAAGCTGCATCAAAGAAATCTTCTACTAAAACTGTAAAGAAATCTTCTGATAAGACGACAAACAAGACTTCTAGTAAGTCATCTGGTAAATCAACAAGTAAAACTGCTAATAAAACAACGACTGCTAAGAAAAACACAAAGAATACAAAAAAGAAATAGATCTTCGGATCTATTTTTTCTTTTCAAAAATAGTTATATAAGATATAATTAAGTAGTTGATAATAGAATAATGGGGATGAAATATGAAAGAACGTATTCTCAGATTACTCAAAGAAAAAAAGTATGTGGAATTGCGACGTGATTTAGAAAAAATTGATGCAAGTAGTTTGGCAGATCTTTTGATGAGTTTGCAAATTCTGGATTTTGTTACGATTTTTCGATTGATTCCTAAAGATGCTTCTTTAAAAGTCTTCTTCGAGTTGGATTTTGCTTCGGCAACAATGCTTCTTACGGCTTTGTCTTCGCGAGAAGCGGTCGATCTTATGGACGATATTCATCTGATTAATGCTACTAAAGTTTTGGATGAAATAGATCCTCAAAAAGTCAATAGTATGCTCAAAAATTGCTCGAAGAATACTCGTAGTAATATCAATCGTCTCCTTAATTATGGTGATGATACGGCCGGAGCGATAATGAACGTTAAATATTCAGTAGTTAAGAATAGTGATTCATTAGATGAAGCATCAAAAATATTGAAATCGAATATAAAGTTGTATGAATCTTTGAATATATGTTATGTCGTTGATGATCATGGAGTATTAGTCGGTGATTTAAAATTGTCGGATTTATTATTTAAAACGGAAGCTACGACAATTGATGAAGTATGCAATAAGAAGATCTTGTCGGTAAAGACGATTACTAATCAAGATGATGTTGCGGATTTATTTAAACGTTTTGATATTACAGTAGTTCCGGTTGTCGATCTTGAAGGTCGATTGGTAGGAGTTATAACTATCGATAATATACTTAATATACTTGAAAATGCTGCAACAGACGATATAAAGCGCATGGCGGCAATTATTCCTGGTTCGAAATCTTATGATAAGATGAGTGCTTTTGAATTATTCAAAGCTCGAATACCTTGGTTACTTCTTTTGATGGTTTCAGCTACATTTACCGGAAAGATTATTCAAAGTTTTGAAGCTCAATTGGCGAGCTATACGATCTTAACAGCGTTTATTCCGATGCTTATGGATACAGGAGGAAATGCTGGTGGTCAATCCAGTGTAAGCGTAATCCGTGCATTATCTTTAAATAATATTTCTTTCAAGGATTTTTTTAAGGTGACATTCAAGGAATTTCGAGTTGCTATATTATGCTCAATTGTACTAGCAATATGTAATTTTGTTAAGATGCTCATAATTGACCGTGTAACAGTATTGGTTGCTCTAACGGTCTGTGCTACTTTAGTTGTGACTGTCATATTTGCTAAAATATTAGGTGCTGTTTTACCGATGACTGTTAAGCGTATTGGATTAGATCCGGCAGTTATGGTAAGTCCTTTTATTACGACGATAGTGGATGCCCTTAGTCTTCTTGTATATTTTAACTTTGCTACATTTATATTGGGATTATAAAAGGTGAAGAATGTTAATCTTCACCTTTTTTATTTAATACAAAATTGACGATATCGTTATAGACAATACTGCGATCTTTTTCATTTAATAATTCGTGGCGCATACCATTATATTGTTTGATATGAACATCTTTTAAACCGCATTTTTCATAAGTGTTTTCAATCTTATAGATATCTTTACCAAAATGCCCTACCGGGTCGTCTTTCCCACTCAATATGAGAATTGGTAAATCCTTTGGTAAGTTGTTAATGGCTTTCTTATTGATCGATTTTAAAATAAATTCAAATAAAGTTGCATACCCATTACAAGTGAATTTAAATTGGCATAGCGGGTCAGTATTAAATTTTTTGACAACTTCAGGATCTTTTGCTAACCAACAATTTTTATCTGAGCCTTTGGCAAAGAATTTGTGGAAACCGCCCGTAGTAATTTTTTCTAAGAAGGGGCTTCGGTAAAACCAACCATGATGATAAAATTGGGTTATTGCTGTAATGATTTTGCCAATTCGCATTTTAGCAGCTGAATGATATCCCGAGCCCATGATTATAACACCACTAATATTTTCATTGTAATTGTAGATAAAATTACGAGCGATAAATGAACCCATAGAATGTCCCAATATATAGTAGGGAACATTGGGATACGTTTCGATTACTTTATCTTTTAAAGTATTAAGGTCCTCTAAGACGATTTGATAAGAGTTTTCATCGGCAAAATAGCCTTGATGGTCGATATCTTGGACCGATCTTCCATGCCCTAAGTGATCGTTACCGCATACTAAGATTCCTAACTTATTCATGGCGTTTGCAAATTCCTCATATCTTAAAATATGTTCTAGCATTCCGTGAGATATTTGAATAATTGCTTTTACGGGAACAGTAGGTTCCCAGATGTATGCATGAATGTTTGTAATATTATCTTTAGATTTATATGTGAAGTCTTTTCTCATATTATCACCTATTTTTATTATAATACAGACTGTAAATTTATAAAAACACTTTACAAAAAAAATAGTCAACATTATGTAAAAATTGTCAGTTTTGTTTAATTCAAAAATTAATTGATTTATACTATAAGTAGGTAAATCTGTTTTGTAATTATAAATATGAAAGGATGATAGTATGAATTTGACTCTCGATGAATATGAGAAAGTTAAAAGAGAGATTAATTCGGGACTTCTAGTCTTAAAAAGAAATGTAGAAGAAAGTTATTATCACTTTTTAGAAAATCTTATTACTTATAAATTGAATACAAAGTGTTATTTGCATGTCGATAAATCAGGTGACGTATCGATCGAATTGGATCATATAAATCGTATCTCTTTAATGCAGCAATTTGTCAATCTGCAATATTATTATGCTGAATTGAAAGATAATGTTTCATTATATATGTCTTTGATTCAAGAGTTCAAGAAAATTTTGGCGATACGGGAAAATAAAGATGCTCTAATAATTAGTGCTCTTGATAAGTATGCTAAATTGAATTCTCTAGGTAAAGTTCGATATCGTAAGTATCAATCATATGACTTTTTAGATAAAAGGGCAGTTCCAGAACTTGCACGTTTTCTCAAACTTGAGGGAACTTCTTTGGATTATGAGGCCCATTATCCGGAAATTATCGATTATATTCAACGTCGTGGACATACGAAAGAAAAGCCGAAGTGTGATATCGATTTAAAAGAATTTGGATTGGATATGCCAATGTTTTCATCGACTAAAGAATTAGATGAGTATCTATCTACAGAGTTAAACACTGTTTCATACCCTGTTGATATGCCTTTAAGTGATCTAGAATTTCTCATGGATGATGAACGTTTCACTTCGTATGAACATGCAACAGATTATATGTTGTTTAAAAAATTTAAAGAAGATAATGATGATGAGTATGAAACGAAGTATTATAATTATCGAAAAAAGGTTAAGGCTATAAGAGATGATATTGCTGCTAAGATGGTTGATATCAATTTTAGTGATTTTTCTTTGGATATGATTGATAAAGCTTATGATGAAATTAAAAATAGCTTATCTCAAGAAAGAATGGAATTTCCACGACTTAAATATAAAGTCGATGAATTAACTGCTAAAGATGAATTAGATATCAATCCGGATAAAAAGAAGCTTTATAATCGTTATAAAAATATGGATTCGGAGTCATTATATATTTTATTAGCTAATACTGAACCGAGTGCGTTAGAAGAAAGAGAAATGATTAGAGAAATATTAGAGTATCGAAAGAATAATGATTTTGAAAAAGTTTTAAGTAGTAGAAAAGTATTTAATCGAAAATATCGTTCTTTAGATGACCTCTTAAGTCGGTTAAATAAAAATAAACAAAAGGTAAAAAGACGGGTAAAAAAATAATTTTTGGGAATTATAAATATAGAGGAGGTCTTTATGGATAATATAAAAGTTTTTCAAATTGGATGTGGAAAAATGTCTAAGTATACCATGCGTTATGCGATAGAAAAGGGTATGCAGATTACGGGAGCATTTGATATTAATCCGGACGTGGTAGGAAAAGATATCGGCGATATTATGGGCGGAGATTCTTATGGAGTTAAAGTTTTAAGTATCGATAACTTGGAGGATAGTTTAATTAATGATAAACCAGATATCTGTATTGTAACGACGATGAGTCTTTTGAGTGATTGTAAAGATGTCTTACTTTTATGTGCTAAGCATGGGGTTAATGCAATTACGACTTGTGAAGAGGCTTTCTATCCGATGGTTTCTAACCCAGAACTTACAAAAGAAATTGATGAATTAGCTAGTAAGAATAATTGTACTATTTCGGGAAGCGGTTACCAGGATGTCTTCTGGGGAAATTTGATTTATACTTTAGCTGGTTCAACCCATAAGATAAATATGATTAAGGGTAGTTCGAGTTATAATGTTGAAGATTATGGAATTGCGCTTGCTCGTGCTCATGGAGCAGGCTTAGATAAGAATGCTTTCGAAGAACAAATTGCTAGTGCTGATAAGATAAGCGATGAAGAACGTGATAAATTAATTCATTCTGGAAAATATACACCATCTTATATGTGGAATGTCGTTCCTTGGTTAGCAAATCGTTTTGGTTTTACTTTGATAAGTCAAAGACAAAAATGTATTCCGGTTATTGCAGATGCAGATATCTATTCGAACACTTTGGACATGACTATTAAAAAAGGTGATTGTCGCGGAATGCGTGCTATCGTTACTGGTGAAACAGAAGAAGGTATAACGATTGAGGCCGAATGCATTGGAAAAGTTTATACGGAAGATGAAGTTGATCGTAATGAATGGTCGATTATTGGCGAACCGACGACTACTGTGGTGATAAGTGAACCTAAAACTGTGGAATTAACTTGTGCGGCGATAATTAATCGTATTCCGGATGTTATCGATTCACTTCCTGGTTTTGTTCCAACATCTAACTTTGGTGAATTAGATTATATAAAGAACCTTTAAGGTTCTTTTCACTTTGCAGGAAATATCGAATATTGTATAATTTTAATGAGGAGATAAAAATGGGTTTATTTGATAAATTTACAGATTCGGTATTTATAAAAGACGACAATACTTTAGAACGTCGTTTATCGAAGCTTAATAATATAAGAAATCGTGTTCAAGAAAAGGAACAAATTGCCAGGGAGATTAAACTTTTAAGTTATGGCATAAAAGGAGAAAAAAACATCGAGTTTGAACTGAAAAATGCTAACATTGGCCTTTATATTTTACATGATGTGAATATAGAGTATGACGATTTAAAGGCGCAAATTGATTATATTATCATCAGTCCGGCATATATTTATCCTGTCGAATGCAAAAATCTAATTGGAAATGTTACGGTGGATAGTAAAGGAGAGTTTCGAAGAGAATATGTCTTAAATGATAAGAAGATAAAAGAGGCGATTTATTCACCATATACGCAAGCTCTGCGTCATAAAGACATTTTAAAGAAGATTTGGATAAGTAAGCATAATAAGTTAGAACGTCTGCTATTTGAAAAGAATTTCGATAGTACATATCGACCACTAATCGTCTTAGCTAATTCTAAAGGTATCTTAAATATTCGCTATGCTCCTAAAGATATCAGAAATTGTACTATTCGCGTAGATCAATTGGTAAATTATATAAAGACAGATATAAATCGT
>CALVQL010000042.1 GCA_944358235.1 uncultured Bacilli bacterium | reverse complement strand
CGATCCGTTATCGTATTATCATATTCATAATATACGGCCTCTCCATTCGAATTAGAAATTAATTCATATTGATTGTTTTCATCATAAATTATATTTCCTGAATTATCAGTCATATCATAAGTTGCTATCAATTTACCTGATGAATCATAGTTATAATGATAATCTCCTAAATCTTTTATCAGATTAACATTTGTTATATAGACGCTATTAGCTTCAAATTGACTGATGAGGTTTATTTCGATATCGGAATAATCGTAATCTGCAACATAAGTTTCACTAAAGTATAACCATTCACTACTATGACGATTCAAATGAACGTTATAAGTTCCACTTCCTTCACTAGTTTCCTCTTCTGGAATAAAGCGAATATTAACGATATTCCCCGTGAACTCATCGGTATTTTCCAGTATTCCTTGATTTTTATACCAAAAAGAGATGGTGTAGACATCGCCACTTTTACCAGATATCCCAATCACTTTATCGAGTACTATTCCGCCATTAACGATACTATTTATTTTTATTGCTTTTTCCGATTCATTGATAGAAACGATTTCATAGATATCATCCGTAACTTCGAGCCCTGTATCATAATCAGTTGCGACGATATTCCAGGAGTTTATTCCTTCTTTAAAAGAAGAATTCTCGACGAGATTATAATCATTAGCGACTAGTCCACGTTCTAATTGAATATCATCCAGATAAGTTAGTGTTGCCGGATTTTCTTCAAATTGCAGTTGCAACGTCGATACTGGGAAATGTCCTGACAAACTATATCTTTTATATTCATAGTCATAATCCTCTTCATAGATATATAAATTGTCAATCAGCGTTTTTTCGGAATTAACTATCGAATATAAATAAGTATATATTCCAAATTGAATATCTGTCTTAAGATAAAAACTGATCGTATAATCGTCTTCTTCTGTTATGTCAAAGGAAAATGTCGCATTACTACTTAACTTTAGTGATTTTTTACCAATATGCGGATTATTAGTCTGAATGGATACTCCCGTTATAATCATATTGGTCTCTGTAAGAGGGCGTTCAAAACTACTATTTATGATAAGATTTTCTGTATATTTGGATACTTGCGTTTGCGATAAGAGACGATTCGCTAAAACATTAGTTCCTCCCGAATAACGCGCACTATACCCATAAGCATTTTTAAGTAGAGCACTTTCATCAAAGATAGTATAGCTCAAAAGATTTCCCCGATCATTAAATATATAGTGATATTCATTAGCGTTGTTATCTTTGATAATCGTATTATTATAATTATAAGTGTATTCGTAAGTTTTACCTAATTTATCAGATGTACCATATTCTTTTATCATTTTAACTCTTTTAGTATCATTGGAATAATACGTAAGATTGATATATTCACCATCAACATCATAAATATTTTCAATTAAATTATCGGAATTATATGTAAGGGTGATATTTCCGAATTTATTAGTTATTCCAGTTATTCGCCCTTCAGATAATGTAATAGTTGCTGTATCAAAATAACTGTTGACGATTATTTTATCTGTAGCATAGTTTATAGTAATAACTTGATCAAATTCATCACTTATTGCTGTTATAGCACCATCAGTGATAGTTATATCAATAGTAGATCCTTCGAGATTTTTAATAGTAGTAAGATAATAATATGAACCCATTTTTGTAAATATCTTTTCATTCCCCGAAAGATCTTTTAATGTACATTCCGTGTCATTGAATATTATTTCATAATTAAGACCGTCTTCGGATATATATTTATTTTCATCATTTTTATAAAAATAATAATTAGCGCCAGTCGAATCGATATATGATAGATATTCAACATCATCTAAAGTTACAACTTCGATTGTCTCAAAGAAATTAAAGCGATAATAAGTGGCATTTTTTAAGACATTTTGTGTATCGTAAATTAATGCTAAATTTAAAGGACTAGTCCCTCCTACTGTTTCGTTGATGTCAAATCTAGATATCATGTTACCGGTATAGTTATTAACAGATACACTTCCGAAAACTAATGGGTAATCACTGTAATCCAAGTATTCGACAATACCCGAATAATTACGATAATGGATGATTAAATACGGGGTTGGATTGAACTCAGTTTCTGTGTGTTCCTTAGAATACATATAATATTCTTTACAATCCGGATTATATTCTTCATTAGCAAACTTCAACATTATTCCATAGTTGGGTGTGTCC
Organism: uncultured Bacilli bacterium; assembly: GCA_944358235.1. Lineage (GTDB taxonomy): Bacteria > Bacillota_I > Bacilli_A > RF39 > UBA660 > CAG-582. Next base: position 6,340 of record CALVQL010000042.1, on the reverse strand, counting down.
GTATACCATTTTTTTACAGCATTGGTAATATCGATACTATTCGTATTGAGTTCGATTACTACTTCCCCACTTTCGACAGTGGATTTACTGCGTAATAGCTCGATAGAGTTTTCGACATGTTCATCGTATTTATCGGATATATCTTCCCACGTAACGGTATTTGAAGACCAATCGCTATTTATCATATGGATGTTTATTTTCTCATGAACTAAATCATATGGTCGATAGTCCTCTTTATAACTGACGAGATTTGCATAAGCACTTATAATATGTGCTGAACTAGCTAATTCAGGTAAGGAAAATTTTATAAGAGTTCGATAAACTTTGTTGTTACTATCAACACCTATTTTTAAGTATTCGGTATCGATATTAGTTAACGAATTATCGTTAGTAATATATGTATCACTTAATACAGAAGAGTTTGCTACAAGAGTGGGATCGATTAATACCGGATACTCGACCTCATGAAGCCAGTCTGTATCGAGTATCAAGTCAAGTATATAAAGATTATTATCTTTATAGAGTTCGTAAGTAGAATTATAATTGTATTCATTATGGCGACATTTCATAAAAGGTGTCGTAAGAATATATTGCAACTTATTATCTTTATATGCTGTAATGATATTATCTTTAAGTTCTAATACTAGGTTAGTTTCAATAGTATAACTGATTTTCTTTAGTGTCGGAATATATTCTTGAAGTTTTATCATCTCTTTAATTTTTTTACCGATAATCTCATAAGATACATCTACTTTAGGATATACTTCTTTATATGTAATCTTATTGTCTTTAGAAATAATAGAATCAGTTGTAGCATCGTTTAAGGTTATATTAATATAATCGCCATTATAGTTCGTTTTTACCAAGACTTGTTCTTTAGAAAATTTTACTTTAAAATCATTGGTGCGATTTTCATAGTAATCATCCTTTTCATCAATGGTATTATCGATTTCTATATATTCATCATTATTTTTATAATGGACATCATCGTTATATAAATAGAGCATGTACGTGCCATCATCTAAGGAAAAGTGTTTTTCGTTTCCTTTTCGTAAACTTTTTACTTCTTTCATGTTACCCTCCTTTCTAAGATATTCTTTTCCAAATATTTACAACCAAATATGGTGGCATATTGTTGTGAGCACTCATAGCATTGGCGCTGTCAGTCCCATCGATAAATACTGCTCCATAGTCGTTTTGCATACTATTTACGGCTGTTACTCGTCCAGTTCGAAATTCTTCGTCGATACTTCCTCCTGATATTGCGCGATAAGCCATATCACTATAAGTGCCAACTCCGGCAGTTGTACTAAGACGCATTTGATGGGTATGTTCTCTTAAACCACTTTCAGCCTGAGTTAAAAGATGTGTTGCTTCGCCACCGATAGTACCATTAGAATAAGTATTACCACTAGCTAATAAAAATCTATCTTCAATTTTTTCCCAGGTTCCACCAAATATTGCTCCCGGGTCGATTGAGGAAGTATTCATATATATCGAACCAATTGGATAGATAAGATCGATATCTAAAGTTGGTATTCCAGAAGTTGCTGTTATCGAATTGACGATGAGATTACCATCTTCATCGAGAGAAAATTTATTATCTACAGAAGTAAGACACTTTATGGCTAGATTATCGACAATAGAGTCGCTATTCAATTTTTCACCTCCCTTCATGTTATATAAATACGTAAAAAGCACTGGCATTTCGCTAGCAAAAAAAAATACTGATTAACTCAGTATTTATAAATTCAATAAAAATGTCTTGAACTCAAATATCGGATTATATCCAGTTTTAATCTTATAGTCGACATCGGATAAAGCTATGATGATTTCTTTTAGATCTTCGATGCTATATATTTTACTGTTTTTCTTTAAAACGTAGACACGAGATGTCGAACTGTATCCGAACAATTTAGCGATTGCCTCATCACTAAGTCCATCCATACTAGCTCGTTTTACCATATACATATTTGCAAAACTACTTGCTAAAAGTCCGACTAGGGCGAATACTTCGACCCCATCTTCTAATAGAGTATCTAATAATGAAAATGCTTTTGTAAAATCCTTACTTACTACGGCATTGGAAAAGTCAAAGGTATAGTCACCATCTTCGTGTGAGCCGTATTCCAAAACGAGATTTTTGGTAATATGCTTATCGACTAGAGATAATTTATTTATTTCTTGAACAATAACATCGTAATTTCCGATAGCGTTAGAGATGAGTAGATTACTGGCATCCTTATCGATAGTAAGATTCTCTTTTTTAGCAAACTCACTAATTAGATTTCCTAATTCTTCTTTATCTGGGTCTTTTATATCGATAATTTTTGCCCCAGCAGCGATGGCTTTTTTAGTAAGTTCTTTGGTCTTTTTGATATCGTCACAGACGAATATTAACGTCATACTTTCGTCGTTACTATCAAATAATTCACTTAAAGCCGTAGCTTCACTCTCATAATTGAATTTACCACCGAAAAATTTAACATCTTTTATCAGAAGTGCGCGAATTCCGCCTAAAAGGCCATAGTAACGCGCATCATCTATAACATCGAAAATCGTCGTATCATTAAGTGAAAAACTAGTTATAGTTGCATTTTCCGGAATAATGCTAGTTAAGGTATCGTTTAAAAGATTATAACTATTTGCTTTTATGAGATAGATATTCTTCATCGTATCACCTACTTATACTGAATATGACAAGTGTAATCTTGTTCTTCCAACTTGCTTTCAATTTCTTCTAGATTACTGTCATTTGTCATTTCCATGGATTCCATGTAATTGTTGAATATTTCTTCTTCGTTAAATACGCCAATATATGTGTTGACAATTACCTCATCTTCTCCCTTTTCAACCTCATAAGAAAAGTCATCAGTAATATATAAATCATCAGCTATATCCGAAAAATATTCATATCTTTCTTCTAAATCAGATGTATCAGTTGCTATAAAATGTTCTTCACGGTAATAACCATATAAACGTTCTTCTACATAACGAAATTTGAGCGTCTCAGTATAATTACGATAGTTTTCCGGATATTCACAAATTAACCAGGCTTCGGTATAGCTACTACGGCGATAAAGATAACTGAATACGCAAAAAAGAATAAACGTTATTATAACTACGCCAATGAGTACTCTTATATCATATTTACTGCGCATAAAACCTCCTTATTTTTTATTTCTAACTAGTTTATCATGATGAAAGTAATTTTGGTATGAGATATTCTTTTCATTACAATATTGTTCGATATTATAAGAAAGAACTTCCCAATAAAAAGTATTTCCCTCTTCGTATATTTTTTTATATTCCGGATAAATATCGGGATATTCATTTCTTATATATTCCAAGATTGTTTTCTTATAGGGAAAACGTAAATTTAAATTTTCAAACCAATATTCATCGACAAATTCTTTAGTTAAATCAATTATCTCTTTCCATTTAGTTATATATGGAAATATTGGTGACATAAATAGAATCGTTTTAATCCCCTCTTCATGAAGCTTTTTTAAGGCTTCCAATCTTCTTTCAATACTAGGAGCATGATCCATATCTTTTTTAAACTTTTCATCTAATGTGTTGATCGAAAAAGCAACTCTTACATCCTTAAGACGTTTAAGAATATCGATATCACGTAAAACCAAATCAGATTTTGTAGTGATATCGATAGAGCAATCAACATCGCATAATTCTGAGAGTATTTTGCGAGTAATTTCATATTTTTTTTCAAAGGGATTATAAGGATCAGTGACGGAAGAGATAAATATTTTTTTGCCAACTAATTTTTTCTTATCGATTGGGGTATCACAATTCTTAACATCTAGAAATGTCCCCCATTCTTCTTCATGATTTGTAAATATTCTCATAAAACAGGCATAACAATACTTACAAGCATGGGGACATCCTACATAAGGATTTATAACATAATCCGAAGATGGCAAATTAGATTTGGTAATGTAGTTGTTGACATTTATTTCTTTAACAAGCATTTATTAAAACCTCCTCGAAAAATTATAGTATATAATGCATCATGATAATATTATAACATAATACACTATTCTATAAAATAATTTAACGCGTTAATTAATACTTGATTATTACCATCTTTTTTGCTATCATTATTAGTAGTTATGGCGGAATTGGTGAAGTGGTTAACACGCTGGATTGTGGCTCCAGTATGCGTGGGTTCGATCCCCACATTTCGCCCCATTAAAAAAATAACTCATGAAAATATATTCATGAGTTTTTATTTTACGAAAAACATAGCGTCTATTGTAATCGTTTTTGCAATATTATAAAGTATGTGGTAATATCAATACTACGTTGAATCAGGTGATTACTATAAATAAATGTATTGAAATGTATAATAAATTAGAAAGCGAAAATATCAGTAATAATGAAGTAATATTCGAAACAATTTTAGATATTTATACCCAAACTATAAAAAAGGACTTTATATTCAAAGGATGTAATAACGCTATAGATAAAGTTCTGAGCCTAAAGCATAGTTATGTATATGATTCTCCTTATTGTGATATATTCTTCGATTTACTAAAGCTATATGGTTATAATTTTAAACAAGAAATAAAGGACGCTATAGATAATTTAGGAAGGCTTGAAAATCCCAATGATAATAAAGCTATAATAGAATCTTTATTGAAGTCCCCAGTTATTCAAGATATTAGTTTTAATGGTAGAGATAAATTTACTATTTATAGCGAGCAATTCGGTACGACATCTTTTACATTGGCATCCCACTATTTTAATTATGTAGAAAAAATTAAAGAATATATAAACCATGAACAATTAAATGCTAGATGTCACCATCATACTCTTTTTTTAGCTGATATTTTGCCAGATTTTTATGCCATAACAGCCCTTTGTAAATATTATTTTTATGGTAATTATTACCATTCTTTTACTTATAATCCCGATGAAAATGTCATCATTGATTTATGTGTCAATGCTGTTCTTGATAAAGAGCGTTATTATTACTTGTACGAAGCTAAAGATATAGTTAAAACTAAAAACAGCGATTTTTCTGACATTATGCGATTAGTCGATCAAAAAAGTTTGCACCTTGAGGATTATATTGCGCCATTACGTTTAGCTTTATATAAACAATATCTCGATTATATAGGTTATAACGGTTCTTTGAAAGAAGCACCTTCTTTAAGATAATCGTATATTTGCTAAATGAATATAGATGTGGTATCATATCTTTCACTAAAAGAGGGGTTAGTTATGGATGATATAGTTAACTTATTTAATTTAACAGAAACTGTTGGTACTGATAAGGATGAAAAGATATTGGAAATAGTATTAAGAGAATTCTTAAGTGCTACAGAAATAGATTTTTCTTTAGATGATTATCCTGTGTTAGATGCCATCGAAATACTTAAATTATATAAAATACCGGAATATGCTGATGTTTTTTATACTATTTTGCAGAAATACAATTATCGAATGAAACATGAAATAAAAGATGCGATATGGTATTTGAGTAGTCTTTCAGATCATAATAAAAATTCGACCTGTATCAAGAGACTTTTGCAATCTCCGGTTATTCAAGATATCAGTTTTAATGGGCACGATCAATTTTCGATATATAGCGATCAATATGGTGAAATTCAGTATCGATTAGCTTCAAAAGTTCTAGCTGGTCATCGTACTATAAGCAACTATATAAAAGAAAATGTCTTAATTAATGATTGCCATAATCATACCTTTTTTCTTTCAGAGTTTTTGAAAAATGGGCAGTCGATAACATCTCTTTGTCGTTATTATTTCGACGGGAGTTATTATCACTCATATACTTATGATCCTATAGCTGACATGGTAATCGATCTATGTTTCGATAGTATTATGCTTAAAAGCACGTATGATGACATATTGGAACCGCAAGAGTTATCCGTAGTAGAAAATAAAGAAGTCAGATCTAAAGTACGTATCGTCGATGAAAAAATATGTCCTTCAGTGAATTTTGCCGAATTACTTAGAGTGGCATTGTATCAACAATATCTCAATTCGATTGGTTATAAAGGTTCCTTAGCAGAAGCTCCCAAGTTGATAAAAAGGCCATAATATATATATTGAGGTGTTAATTATTATGAGCAAGAGTTATGCTATTTTTCAAGAATTTGAAACAAAAAATAGAAAACGCAATATTAAGATTTTTGAAGAAGTATTGAATGATTTTTCCAAAGAAATAGACAGAAATTTTAATTATCCGTCGAGCCTTAATCCTATCGGAAAATTTGGCGTTTTAAAACGGAATTACGTTTATGATTCAAAATACTGTGAATTATTTTTTCAATTATTGGATTATCACAATTATATT
>CALVQL010000041.1 GCA_944358235.1 uncultured Bacilli bacterium | reverse complement strand
GACGGATTTGTCCTTAGGTTATGGAATTTTAGTTAATAAATATTATGAGTTAGGAGCTGATTATGCACCAGATGACTTAGTCGATATCGACATTCGTTATCGCTTTGGTGGAGAAAAACAGATTCGTGCAGAAGTTTATGAGGCATTCTTGGAAATGTGGGAAGCTGCCAATCAAGAAGGTATTTATTTAGTTATAGATAGTGCTTATCGTGATTATGCATCGCAAAAGGAAGTTTATGAGTTTTATGAAAATTCACAAGGAACGAAATATGCGGATAGAATAGCTGCTCGTCCGGGCTTTTCAGAGCATCAGACGGGATTATCTTTGGATATTTATTCGAAAGAATGTGCCAATGCGGCAACTTTTAAGGATTCGAAGACATATGCTTGGTTGATTGCTAATGCACACAAATATGGTTTTATCTTACGTTATCCTGATGGAAAATCTGAGTTGACAGGATACGAATATGAATCGTGGCATTATCGCTATTTAGGAGTAGAGTTAGCTACTGAGGTTTACGAAAGTGGTCTAACATATGATGAATATTATGCTTACTATATCGCCAATGCTTCCGAATAGGGTTCTTTGACATTATTTTAGTATTCTGCTATAATATTCCGCAATTGAAAGGGTGTGTGGTTGAATGGCTAGAGAAGAACATGGAAGTGAGCCTATCTGGTTTTTAAGTCCATTAAAGACTTTAAAATTATTTGTATCAGGAGTGGCGATTATTACATCGGTTGGATATCTTACGAATAATTTCGTTTTACCTGCAATTGCAAATAAAAAAATTGCTAAAGAACGAAGTTTGGAAGAGGAAGAAAATCTCGAAAAATATGCGGATATTGAAATAAAATATAATCGCTATGTAGATAGTATTGCTGCTGCTATTAAGGATAATGGCTTAGCAGGCAGTGTGATGGATGCTTTTGCAGCATATTCTCTAATGCAAGAAGCTGGATATATGTCTTTGGGGTATGGTTTCGATTATGATTTACCAGTTGCGGAACTTAGCAATAATTATGGAATTAGTATCGTCTATGGTGAAGGTATGTCCCGTAATCAATCTGCGAATTTATGCCGAGTTTTAAAAGCTTTAGGTTACGAATGTGGATTAGTATGGGGAGAATTAACTGCTGATAAGAGACAGGATGAAGCTAATTTCATGATGGTTTATGTCGTCGATGGTAAGGATATTTATCTTTTGAATCCAGTCGATTCTTCGATTTACCTTCGCGATATCCGTGGTAATTATCATTCGATTTATCCTGATCAAGAGAGTGTCTTCTATCCGATTAAAGATGCTGATATTCAAGCAGGATATTCGCGTGATAATAAAGCTTTTTATCATAATTTTTCGGATGATTATTCGAGTTATTTGAATTTTAAAACTCCTTTTTTGGAATCTCTTGAAAAAGCTAAAAAGAAAAGAATAAACTTTTATCGCTATGAAAGAGATACTCTTGAAAAGCTCGAAGAGGATTTGATCGATGAAATTGATGAATCTCTTTTAAGTAATCAAGAAGTACTCGTATCAGCAGATGCGAAAAAGTTAAGTTTATAATAAAAGTATTTGTAAAAAGAATGCCAAGTGGCATTTTTTTATGTTGCTCTTTACATTTATTTTTGCAAATTTATTAAAGATAATGGAAATTTATTATATAATTATAAAAAGAGGTGGGTATTATGCGCGTTATCGTAACGGCTGGTGGTACAGGTGGACATATATATCCGGCATTAGCTATAGTTCAAAAGATACGTGAGATGGAACCGGATAGTGAGGTTTTGTATATTGGAACTCATAATCGAATGGAAAAAGATATAGTTCCTAAATCCGGAATACCATATGAACCGATCGAAATATATGGTTTGTCGACATCTATAAAGTTGATGCCTCGTAATGTAAAAAATGTCTTTTTAATCAATAAAGCATATCATAAATGTCTTAAAATAATGAAAGAATTTAGACCAGATGTCGTTATAGGCGTTGGAGGATATGTCACTTATCCGGTAATCAAGGCGGCTCATAAGAGTGGCGTTAAGACTTTTATCCATGAACAAAACAGTATACCCGGTAAAGCTAATAAAGTATTACTAAAATATACTGACCTTGTTGGAGTAAGTTTTAAGGATTCCGTCAAATATTTTTCAAACTCTCGAGTTGTTGTGACGGGAAATCCTTGTAGTGAAAATGCCTTAAAAACACCTAAAAGTGATAAGTGTGATTATGGGCTTTCGCGTAATAAACCGGGAATTTTAATTTTTAATGGTTCTCTTGGAAGCGAAGCGATGAATAAGAAAATGCTAGAATTTCTTGAAGATATTTCAGATGAGGTATATGAGGTACTTTATATAACGGGAAAGAATTATTATCGTCAATTTAAAAATAAAAAATTTAGTAAGAATGTTAAAGTGGTTCCATATGTCGATAATTTAAGTGGGTTAATGAAGGATATGGACTTGATTGTTTCGCGTGCAGGAGCTAGCAGTGTTGCAGAAATAACAGCTTTAGCACTACCATGTATCTTGATACCTAGTCCTTATGTAGCTAATAATCATCAATATTATAATGCTCAATCGATTGTCAAAGCTAATGCGGGGGTAATGATTGAAGAAAAGGATTTAAATAAGGATACTTTAAAGGAAAGTATCGATAAGATATTAAAAGATCAGGATTATCGAAAAACTATGCAAAAAAATTTAAAAGCTCTCAGTATCGATAATTCAGCGACGTTGATTTATAATGAATTAAAGAAATTGATTTCGAAGTAGGAAGGAGGATAAACGAGTGTTATGGAGACAAAAAAAGTTAAGAGAAAAAGACTTAATATTGCACGAACACTAGTGTTTATCCTATTTATCTATATTATAGTATGTCTCGGTATATATATATATAAAGAACCGATAAGACATATCGAGATTAGTGGAAATTCTTTAGTCAGTGATGCGGATATAATTCGTCTTGCTGATTTAATCGATTATCCACCATATATTTCTGTAAGTCCTTCAAAAGTTGCGACAAAAATAGAGATGAATCCATTGATTGCCGATGCTCAAGTTAAATTTTCTTGGGATTTCACTATTAAAATTGAAATAACGGAAAATGACCCATTATTTATCGTGAAAAGTGATAATACTATATGTCTAGCTGATGGCGAACGAATCGAAAATGACGGATCGGTTGTCGGAATTCCGATGCTCTTAAATGATACTCCGGATTCTATAATGACTGAGTTTTCTAAGAGTTTAGCAGCTGTCGATAAGGGGATTCTTTATCTGATAAGTGAAATAGAATATGCTCCTAGTTATAACGATCAGAATCAACCAATCGATGAATATCGATTCCTTCTGACGATGACTGATAATAATATGATTTATATAACTGTTTCAAAAATCGAGTTATTAAACAAGTATTTGGATATCGTATCTTCTTCGCAAGTTACGGGAACTGGAACTCTTTATCTTGATAGTGACAGTGAAGGTTATGTCTTCCAAACTAATGACAAAAATACCAATGAAGATGAAAAAAATGACAAAAATTAAAATATGGTGATTACGATGAAGTATAATTATGATAAAATAATGATAGATACAGTAGAAAGTTTTGGTGGTGTTAAAAAGTCTCTTCTGCTACATAGCTGTTGTGGGCCGTGTTCAACAGCGTGTATTGAGCGATTAAAGGAGTTTTTCAATATAACAGTTATTTATTATAATCCGAATATTGAACCCTTGGAAGAATACTTACATCGTAAACGCGAGCAAATTCGTCTGTTAAAAGAACTCGATATACCATATATCGATGTTCCTTATGATAATGAAGTGTTCGTCAATAATACGAAGGGTTTAGCTCAAGAACGAGAAGGTGGCTCAAGATGTAGTGTCTGCTATGGTATTCGTCTTAAATATACAGCACAAACTGCTAAGGTTCATAATTTTGATTATTTTACGACGACATTAACGGTTTCTCCACATAAAGATAGTCAGATTATAAATGCGATAGGTATTGCTATTGGAAATGTATATAGTGTTCCATATTTGTGTGCTGATTTTAAAAAGAGGGATGGATACCTCCGAAGTATAGAGTTAGCTAAAGAGTACGAATTGTATCGTCAAAACTATTGTGGGTGTTTGTATAGTAAGAGGGATGAAAATGAAGAATAAAAGAAGAAATGGATTTACTTTGGTAGAGGTTTTGGCAGTAATTAGCATCATAGGTGTTGTAGCAATTTTGGTCTTACCAACTCTTTTAGGAGTGTTTTTCGATGCTCGCCGTGAGGTCGATAAATTTAGTAAGGAAACATTAATCGATGCTGGTAAAATGTATGTAACCGATCTTGATTTAGGAACGGTTGAATATGTTGCTCCGACGACAATTGAAGTTAATGATCGTACATATAACGAAGGGGATATCCTTTCAACTTATGATTTACGAGTATATCTTATCGAAAATGGAATACAGGTTAATATCGCTGAATTAGTTCGTCTTGGATATTATGTCGATGATGGATGTAATTATGATACTGCTCCTGATAAATGTTCAGTTCCGGAAAGCTGTACATTGAAAGTAGGAATTGACGGAACAAAAGTTGAAAATGATAAGTATTATGTGTCTACTGCCTATACTTCAGAAATCTTCAGTGGGTGTGAATAAACGATTATTAATCGTTTATTTTTTTTAGATTATATATTATAATACATTGGTAATGAGGAATATTTATGAAGATAGATTATGTACGTTTATTTTTACTTAATTACATTTATTTATTAGTACTTGAAATTAGTTTCAAGCTTTTTGTCGTAAAAACATTCGACTATAATATAATATATCTTTTTATCTTTTCACTTCCGTTAGCGATGATCATCACTTTTCTCATGAGTATTTCCCGAAAAAAGTGGGTAAATCAAGTATTAAGTTGGATAATTTGGTTGGTAATATTCTTTATCTTTGCCGCCGAAACCGTGTATTATAGTTTTTATAAGACGATATGTGGATTTAGTGCTCTCATGTATGGAGGGCAAGTTATGGAATTTGCATCGGCAATCTTAGTACATATACGGAATAATTGGGCTATAATACTCTGGATGTTGGTATTATGCTCTATATTATTATTTTTAAGTGCTAAGAAAGTGATAAAGCACGATAGGTTCGATATTAAAGATACAGCTGTTATCTTGTTAGCTACTTTTATTTTCACGATATCTTCTTTGGAGTATAACGCTGAGGCAACTTCGTCGGCTAAGGATCTTTATTATAATACCGACGATCTTTTGCAGAGTACTAATAAGTTTGGTCTTTTAAATGCTTTGGGTATCAATTCACTCAAATTAGCGATCGGCTTTGAAGAAAGAATAGATATTGAGAACACTTTTGATTTTACATATGATGAGGAACAAGAATATAACGTTACGGATATTGATTTTGATAGTTTAATTTTAAACGAGGATGATTCGACGATAAAATCGATGCATGAATATTTTTCACAAGTTTCTCCGACGGAACAAAATGAATATACGGGAGTATTTGCTGGTAAAAATCTCATCTTTATCGTAGCGGAGGGATTTTCACCTATCGCTGTCGATGAAGAACTAACACCGACTCTTTATAAATTAGTTAATAATGGTTTTGTCTTTGAAAATTACTATCAACCGATTTATAATTGTTCGACGAGTGATGGGGAATTTATAAGTATGCTATCGATACTGCCAGGGGTTGCCACATGCTCGATGAAAGAAACAGAAGATGTCTATTTACCGTATTCTTTAGGAAATCTTATGAAAAATTATGGCTATAGCACATATGCCTTTCATGGTTGGACATATTCATACTATGGACGTGATAAGACGATGCCAAATCTTGGTTATACATATTATGGTTATGATCGCTATAATCGTGGGTATAAATATGCTTTATCGGGTATAAAAGATTCTTGGCCGACGAGTGATATCGATGTTGTTAATGCTAGTTATGATATATATAGTAATGATGAGAGATTTGTCGCTTATTATATGACTATTTCGGGCCATCTTGAGTATAATTTTACTGGTGGAAATGCTATATCGATAAAGAACAAGAGTATCGTCGATGATTTAGATGCTAGTGATGCAATAAAGGCCTATATTGCAAGTCAAATCGAGTTTGATCGTTCGCTGGAATTATTATTAGATAATTTGGAAAATGACGGTATTTTAGATGATACGGTAATTGTTATTACAGCGGATCATTATCCATATGGTTTGAGTAATGAAGAGATTGCTGATTATGTTGATTGGATGCAGAATGAAAATTTTGATCTTTATAAAAATAATTTAGTTATCTATAATAGTGATATGGAAACAAAAGTTGTCGATAAATATACATCATCTTTAGATTTATTGCCAACGTTACTTAATTTGTTCGGTGTCAAGTATGATTCACGTCTCTTGATTGGAACAGATATCTTTTCTAATAGTGATGATTTAGTAATTTTTAATAATAAATCATGGATTACAGATAAAGGAAGATATGACTATCTAAAGGGGGAATTCGAACCCTTTACTGATGAAGAATTGGGTAGTGATTATGTCGATAAAATCAATGATATTGTAAGTTTAAAATTTCAAATGAGTAAATTATTGATATCGAAAGATTATTATAGAACTTTAAAAGGAGGATAATGCGATGGGGTTATTTCAAAAAATAAAAGATAAGTTTTCGAGTAAGAATAAACAGTTAGAAAGCATTTATGAAGAGTTGGACACAAATAATACTGAGGAGTCTAAATTAAGTGAAGACGAAAAAGATCTCCTATCTTTTGATAAGGGATTAGAGAAAACTAGGAAAGAATTTGTGTCACAATTAAATATTTTGGGTAAACGTTTTTCCAAAGTAACGGATGATTATTATGATGAATTAGAGAATATTTTGATTAAGGCAGACATTGGTGTCAATACAGTATTCAAGTTTATCGATCGTCTAAAGAGTCGTGTAAAAAAGGAAAACATCAGTGATATGGATTATCTTACTGAAGTAATTGTCGATGAGTTATTCATGATTTATGTCGAGGGAGAAAGCTTAACAGATAAGATAAATATTGCTGATGAGGGACCGACGGTAATTCTAATGGTTGGAGTTAATGGTGTTGGTAAGACGACGACAATCGGAAAACTTGCCAATAAGTATCATCGTGAAGGTAAAAAGACGATGTTGATTGCTGGCGATACTTTTAGAGCGGGTGCTGTTCCACAACTTGAAGAGTGGGCTAATAGAACCGATTCTTTATTTTACGGAAAGGAAAATACTGACCCTGCTGGAGTTATCTTCGATGGGCTTCTCAAAGCTAAAGAAGAAAATGTCGATATTGTATTTATCGATACGGCCGGTCGTCTGCAGAACAAAGTTAACTTGATGAATGAACTCGAAAAAATCAATAAAGTGATAAATCGTCATATTCCTGGTGCACCACACGAAACTCTTTTGATAATCGATGCGACGACAGGACAAAATGGAATAAGTCAAGCGGAAGCGTTCAAAGAGATAACGAATATAACGGGAATAGTATTAACGAAACTCGACGGAACTGCTAAAGGTGGAATCGTTTTGGCGATCAAAGAAAATGTTGGATTACCGGTTAAATTTGTTGGACTTGGTGAAGGAATCGATGATCTAAGAGCATTCGATGTCGAGGATTATATATATGGTTTATTTAAGGATATGATATGATGGATGAACAAATCTATTTAAGTAATTTATACGATTATTATAAAGATCTTTTAACGGATTTACAGAAAAGATATTTTGAAGATTATTACTTTGATAATTTGACGATGGAAGAAATCGCTAATAATTTTTCTGTTACTAAAAACGCCATTAGTAAAGCATTAAAAGAGGTTAAAGAAAAACTGGAATATTATGAGTCTAAATTAAAGTTATATCATAATCGCTTGATGATAGAAAAGTTATTAGATAATGATACTTTCGGCAAAATCGAGAAATATATATGAAATTGACTATTGGACGTCAATATTTGTTGTAATTACTATATTAATTTGAAAAAAATGTTATAATATAACCGTAATAGGTGATGATATGAAGAAGAAATATTGGATTTTTGTAATTATGTTTTTGATAGCTATATTTCCTGGTGAAGTATTTGCTGTTGCTGAATATATTGGGGATAATGTATGTGACGATAGTCGCGTTAGAACTGCTTTAAGAGTTGTTGGATACTTTATATTTATTGCAAAGATGTTAGTTCCGATTATTATTATCGGTTTTGGAACGTTTGATTTATATAAAGCAGTTATTAACGGGGGAAGTGATTCCATCTCTAAACAAGCAAAGACTTTAGGAATGCGTATTTTAGTTGGAATTTTGATTTTCTTTGTTCCGACAATTGTCAATCTTGTATTGGGGCAACTAACAGCATATCGTGCAATATCTTCAGATATTACGGGATGTCAAACTTGTCTTTTAGATCCGTTTAATTGTAATACATAGTCATCTTAGTTATAAGATGACTTTTTTTTGCAAAATAAAAACCCTTATTAACTATAAGGGTTAAAATCCATTTT
>CALVQL010000040.1 GCA_944358235.1 uncultured Bacilli bacterium | reverse complement strand
GTCATAATTCTTGCAACTCTTCTGATTCCATAACGTTCCTTGACATATTCTACTACTTCATCTTTACGTTCGTATTCAAAATCGACATCGATATCCGGCATCGTTACACGTTCTGGATTTAAAAAACGCTCGAATAACAAATCGTATTTCAAAGGATCGATCCACGTTATCCCCAAAGAATAAGCAACTAAAGATCCCGCAGCACTTCCTCTTCCAGCCCCGACATATATATCGTTTTTTATAGCAAAACGTACATAATCAAAGACGATTAAAAAATAATCTGTAAAGCCCATTTTAGAGATTACATCCAACTCATAATCGAGTCTTTCTTTATATTTGGGTAAAACTTGCCCATTAAGTCTCTTTTCAAGTCCTTTATATGCCAGTGTTCGTAAGTATTTTTCACTGTCAGGGATATCATCGTTAAAATGAGGAATATACACATTACCTGTCGTAAACTCAATATCGATAAGCTCGGTAAACTCTGAAGTGTCATAATCATATTTTTTCAAGACACAATCTCGATAATCCTTTAATTCGATATCACCTAATTTCAAATTGTGCTCGATCATATAAAGATAATTGACATACCTACTACTTTCATCATTTAAAGCTAATACAGACTTAATAAAAACGGTTCTATTAGAGATAAGTTTAGCTTCTAAAGCTGTCTTATCATCTTCAAAAGCGATAAAGACATCCTTAAACAACTTCGATATTTCTTCAAATATTGCTTTACTTTCAAGAGGTAAGACACATATGACTTCATCACCAACCATTTTTAAATCACTGAGTGTCGTTATATGATCCAATTTTTCCCGAGTAAAACGAAATAGACTTTTTAATCCTCGTTCATTTTTGGGGTAAAGATACATACGATACTCATCAACTGTAGTATCTAAACCTATTATCGGTTTTATTCTATTTTTTTTACATTGTTCATAAAATATATGAGAAGAACATAGATTGTCATCTAATATTCCTAATGCGGGATAATTATTCTTTTGAGCATGAGAAATCAAGTCTTCAATTTTTATGAGACTTCTAAGTAAACTATAATCTGTTTTTATGCCCAAAGGAGTAAACATATTACCACCTACTTCGATTATACAACATAACCAAATTTATTGACAATTAATTATTTACTGTGCTAGGATAAACTCAATTGAAAAGGATGAATACTTATGCCAGAAAACACATCTCCTAATTCCGATTTATTATCATCACTAATTGCTCACACCAAAAAGGGTATTCCCATATATCAAAAAGCAGATGATGAGGCTATTTTTAACTTTAACTATGAAGAAGCCAAACTGTATGCCAATATCTCTTTAAAAAATTTATCACGTATTCACAATATTATCGAACACGATAGTGATTATCAAACCGCGACATCACTATTCGAAGATATCAAATTGAGTACATCGACAGATATTATTTTAGAACGCATATTTTATAATATTCGCTATCGCCTTTTTTCTCATATGGGATGTCACACTGATAATCTCTTTTGCATCCAATTATTTACCGCTATGCGCAATTCCTTTATCTGGCAAAATCAACTAGAAAATGAGATTAGAGTACTATTTACAAAACTAATAAAAGCACATCTAGAAAGCTCTAAAGAGACGAGCATAGAATATCAGCAATACATCAAAGAATTACAACTGAGAATAGCATTTAAATATCCATTGGTAATTAAAACAACTATTTTAAAAGAACTTCCTAGTTTCAACGATCTCCATTATAATACGCAAAATTTCATCGGAACATATTTAGATACTTTGATAACTAATTTGCTGACAGAAATATTAAAGTTCAGTGATGAAGAATTAGAATTAGATAGCAACTACGCTATAGCAATCGCCTATCAAACCTTGTTACGTGTCGCTTTAATTTTATTAGATAATCAACAACAGATGATCTATTACGACAATATTTACAACAGCATTGAGACACCTCATTATGTTGCTAAAGATATAATAAGAACGGCATTCATATCTAATGAACATGATATCGAAACGATAAAACTAAAAGAAAAGAGAAAGCACTATGAGTAATATAAAAAAGTTAATTCCTATCATACGATATAACAAAATTTTAGAAGATTTATTCGAATCTTTAGCTACTCTCGAAATTGCTGATGCGGTCGATACTCCGGAATACCGTGGAAAAATTGAAGCCATTCAACTCACCAAAGATATAATAGAGGATAACTACCGAAGATTAAATCTTAGCGATAAAGAACTCGTCGACTTTCAAGATGAACTCGTCGCTTTAAATCATCTGGATTTTGAAAATAGCGACTTTACACTCGAAATACTGAATCTAAAAGAACATAATAAAATCTTAAAGACGATTAACGATCTCGTCACTTTATCTTTAACTCGTCGCTCTTACATGTACGATTACTATCAAGGATTATCGCTAATCAACGAAAAAATATTAGGGAACCTCGATTGGAACAAACGCGTAACATATCTTCAACAAGTCGAAGAAGAATATATCATCCGCGAACTTGAAAGCAATATATTTGCAATAACTACTCTTCTCTACATCGAAGAATATATCCAAACTGAACATCGTAAGACATATCGAAATGCCGCTATCAAGATAAAATATCGCCTAATTTATATTTACCCATATCTTACAACGATCTTTTTAGCAGATGAAAATTTTATTGCTCAAGCCGACGAATTAAAAGAACATATTCAAAGACTCGATAAATTACGTAAAGATATGATGTTTCAAGAATATTTAATTCCTCTAACATTTACAACCCAATACGAATTAAATCAATTTAAGAATTTCGATAGCGAATATTACAGTAAACGTAAAAATCGCTTTAAAGCGATTATGCGAGCAATTTACATAAAAACTTGCATCTCGATAAATTACGATCCTAAAGGACTCGATATATTAAATAAATTAAGAGATGATCTATTAAAAAGTGATATCGACGAGACGAGCAAAGAAGAAATCGCCTATTCTTTTGAGACTAATGCCAAATTGTCGATGTCAAAAAAGATTGACTAAAATTGATAAAATTGATATAATCTTAAAGAATTTATTAAGGAGGGAAAGACATGGCAAAATTATTAACTGATAGAAAACCTTTATTTGGAAATAGCAGATCACATGCTGAAAATAAGACGAGAATCAAACAAAAGTTAAATAAACAGACGAAGAAGATTAATGGTGTAAAAGTTACATTAACTAATCGTGAATGGAAAACTCTTAATAAAGCATCTTAAAAGCACTTATAAAAGTGCTTTTTTTAATACTCTATTATCGTATTAGTGTTATATAAGACATTATTTAAATTGATAAATAAAGCATATTCACTGCTCGGTAAATTCAAATTAAATATGCGATTAATCGTCGATGAATCAGCATCTTTATAGTCGAATATATATATTCTTCCCGCTCTATTGACAAAATATAAAGAAATTTCATCACTTTCCTGAATATCATAATTTGTAATAAATGTATTCTTAGTAAACTCTAAAGAATTTATCCATTCTCTAGAACTCTCTAAATTGACATTTTTATAAGAATCTGTTCTATACTCACTTTCTTCGATACTGTCAAAAATATTGAGAACATCTAAATCGACATTAGACATCGTATTCATATAAACATTATGTTTAAAGGCACGGTACTTTCCTTCCTCACATATAGCACTGAAGACGATTTCATCATTTTCATCTAACTCGACGATATAAGCATATATATTATCGGGATTCTTTTCAGCCTCACTCAAAGTTCCCGTACTACTATTGCGATATTCATCCGTCAACACATATCCAAAATCGATTAGTTTATGATTATCACTCAATACTCTAAACGAACCATATTGATGAGAAAATAAACTTTTATCATCATCATAACTCCATACTAATTCGGCAGTCATTGTCGTAGTATCGATATGATATATTTCGGCACTAGAATAATTATCTCGATATGCCAAAACGCTATCTTCACCACCTACTTCAAAACCATTATAACGATCATATCCATTATTAAAGAAGGCAATATTGCCATCACTAGTTATCTGTGGCGAGTGAATTCCCAAAGGGGGTCTACCACTTACGGACTTTATCAGATACTGATCCCAAACTTCATCTTGAAATAACTCGTTTTCACTATCGGTAAATATCCAATTTAATTTTTTCTCACTATAAGTAAAAGATAAAATAGCATTCCATCCTCTAAAAGATACGATTACCTCATCGGTTTCTTCATCATAATAAAAACCATTTCTAATTGCCGATTGTCCAAGGTAATTATCCGGAAAATCAGCATCGATTTCCTTAATCACCTCTGCGATATTGAGCATACTTACCGTTTTACCAGTAGTTGGATCCATCTCATATATTACTTGTTCGTCGATGTATACCGGAACTCGACCACCAGCACTCATATAATTGCCATTCGACAAAATCTGTGATTCAAAGGAAAAACCATGTTCCATACTATAATAATTATAGATTTTTCCTAAATAATCCATTTCGACAAAACCATAGAAATTTTCAGCATACTGTCCATTCGATTCACCAATTATGAAATGTCCATTATCGAGCCATTCGACATCCATACGAAGATCACGAGTAAGATAAAAACGTAAATTTCCCTCCGTATCCCAAGCCGTTAACCAAGTGGCATAGGAAGCAACTGTAAAATACCAATCATTATTATCAGGATCATTCGACTCGATAACTTCTAACGGATATTCGATATTACTTTTATCCGTAGTAATAGTATATTCATGAGTCGTTGAAGCTGTCTCGAGACGTACGACATTATCAAAATCTTCATATAAACCATAAACAGGTATGACGTGGCTTATAGAACTTTCCATCGTCGTAAAAAACTCACCATTTAAATAGACATTGATACTTTCGGCATTTGATGTCTGAAAGATAATAATTGCTGATAAAGGACTTATCTCATAAGGATTTAATTCGACATAAGCATTATCGATCGTATAACTACGATTATTAGCTATCTGACTGAGTCGCGCATTAATACTTTCCTGTGTATCTAAAATATCTAATAATGCCGTCTCTTTATTATCACTATCGAAATAAGCATCCAACTTCAAAGTCTCATTATATGAGTAAATTCCTAAAAAACAACTTATTCCCAATAAGATTACTACAGGAATAACTATAACCAATACTTTCTTCATACATCTCTCCAAAAGTTAAAATCTAAGGCATTAAAATAACGTACCAGAGGAATATCATCAGCATTAAAATTAGTACTATTCGTTATATTTCCCTCTGAAAATACGATAGTCACATCTAAACTATTATAAATTGCCGCTTGCGTAGATGCACTGAGTGATAGCGTATTCGGATATAACTCAAAATATAAGACATTGTCGTTTATAACGACATTTAAAGTATCTTTATCAGTACCAAAGAAAGCATTAGCACGTAATGAATCATTTATTTCTATCGAATAACCAGAGCTATTTAAATCGACTTTAATCGAATTATCGTTATACGTTATATCATACTTTTGATCCTGTATAGAAATATTTATATCATCGAGTATAACTTCGATCGTATCAACACTCTTTAATATTCCTTTTGTATATATATTTATATACGTTTCCTCAAAATCAGATGTCAAAAGTTCATTGATATGATCTTTATCGAGATCAACTCGAATAGAATTGCTACTACTATCGATTTTTGTATCGATAAATAATTCCATATCCTCATTGATTTCTAGACTCTTTAACTTAAAGAAAATATCCAAAAGTTCATAGTTAGCATCAGTGCTATAATAACCTTCATCATTAAAAAGTTCAAATTTATCGCCAGCACTATCCTCGCTTATTCGATAATAATATGCAAAATCTCGAGGATAATTTTCGCCATGTGCTCCACGATAATTGGCATTTATTTCAATATGCCCAGCATCACGATAATCATATCCATCGATATAAGTAATAAAGTTTTTATAGTACTCATTTAAAGAACTCAAAGCATTACCTGCTAATATTCGCGGTAAAGTAGCATAATATATAATCGCTACTCCCATCACCAATATTACTACCCCTAAAACAATCAAAATAATCTTCTTCTTCACGAGCATCACCTATCATAAAAATTATACTATATATAAAAAAAAAGGAAAAGCCACTATTATCTTTTCCTACAAGATATTGACATCTTAAAAATTTAAATATCCTTGAAATGTCTAAATATTAGTAAGACCATAATGCTTACGATATAAACAATATAATCGTATATTACATATATATTATTCGCGATTAAATATATCGGCAATCGCAAAAGCAATACGACAAAAAGGCATATGAGTATTTTAACCACCGTATGTTGTCTATAACTAATTCTAGTTCTAATAAAATGTAATGCATATCCTTTGTCATAATCGATATATGAATATAGTAAACAGATTAATGCTGCAAAAGAACATAATCGCATTATAACACTTATATAATAATTGTACTCACTATTAAATGAAAACAATAAATAATTAATCTCTTCGCTACATACATAATTTAATATATTTATGCTGATATAAATACCCAGGAATAAAATACTTTTTTTATTAGTTATTAAATATAAAAAATCATTCTTAATTACCTGAAAATTAATATCTAAATTCATATTTATTATAATGTTAAATATTCCGATTTTTACAATTTGATAAAATAAGAATGTCAAAGTCTCATTAATTATCGAACCATAATCATAAAAATTAAAATAATATGCCGAAAAAAACTTAAAAAGATAATTATGATTCAAATTCATAACCATATTATCCACACAAAACATCGATACAATAAAAATAGCCATAAACAACCATACACTGCCATTGTTTCGATATTTTGCAAATATTTTGCAGGCCATATACGAAAAAATTGCAATTATTATATATAGTCTAAAATAATAATATAAATTATATACTGAACAATTTAAATTATAATATGAATACTTAGAATCCGAAAAATCAAAACCATAATCGATTGAAGAGATTATAATACTAATAATAAAATTCAAGATGAAAACACATCCCAAGCAGATCAATATGGCCTTAAATAGTTCTCGACAATAAGCTTCAATATTTTCATATCTTATACGTAAATAATACTTCTTATTGTAATTATTTATAATTTTATTAATTACAAAAAAACAAACGATATACAAGAAAAGATAATAATATAAACTAGAATACGTATACAATAAGTTCTGACTAAATGCAATACTTTTAAACACATTTGGCACTTGAAAAATATTGAAACCTACTAATCCTAATAATATTATAATTATATTGAATTTTCCTATAATATTTATATATAAATTAAAGTTGTTCTTTATCGTACTCACTTAGTTTTCCCTCATCCAACAAGTATAGTTTATCTGCTAATTTAATCATATCTTCTTTTACATGAGAAGCGACAATAATAATTCTATCCTTATCTTTCAAGTTAAAAATTATATTTCTTATTTCATCAGCGGATTTAAAATCAAGGCCATTAAAAGGTTCATCGAGTAAAATTAGATTTTCTTCTTCCATAATTACTTGCGCAATCGCTAATTTTTGTTTCATTCCCATGGAGTAATCTCTTACTTTTTTATGCATTTCCCTTTCTAGACCGACTTTTTTCATTACTTCGACTATATCACTATCAGATAATCTATTTTGAATTTTGGCAATCATTTTTAAATTATCAAAACCTGTTATCGAACCAATAAAACTAGGAGATTCAATAATTGCTCTTGTCGACTTTGGAACACCATATTTTTTTAAGTAATCTTCGCCATCGAATAATATAACTCCTGATGTTGGTTTCATACTACCACATATCATTTTAAACAAGACACTTTTACCGGATCCATTCGCACCAATCAACCCATAAATATGACCAGGTTCAAATTCAATCGACAAATGATCTATTACATAATTACTTTTAAATTTCTTTGTAATGTTTTTTAACTCTAATCTCATGATAAACTCCTATCTAGTTTCATTAAGACATCTTCCTTATTTCTATATGCTAAAATAACAGGAATAAGGCTGATAAGGAAATAAAATAACGTCCATAAAACAGCAACATATATATTAACTTCTCTTCCATCGAACAATATATTTATAGGAACGAATGAATAATATGACATTACTAAAACAACTATAAAATACACAATATAAGTTTCTATCATAACAAAAATTAACCTATTATACTTTAACAAAGAAAAGCCGACATTTATGAATATCATACACATCAGACATGTCTGAATACAATAAAATAACAAGAAGAATTTGTTATCATAATATATCTCATGAAAAGTCGATGCTCCCACCATAAACGTCCTATCCAAATGATCACTCATCGTTCGCGAGAAAATAAACAAAATAGCAAAAAATATAACAATTGCGAAGACATAACTATAACACTTCAAGATGCTCTTTATAATAAATTTCGAATATTTTTCTCTTTGAGTATAATAAAACAAGAACTTCGATCTGAATATTTTATTTATCCCATATAATGCACAAAACACAACTAATCCGACAATATAAAGATAATAATATGACATTATTCTCGTATGATTCAACAATCCATAAAAAATCGTATAATAATCGGGTGATAGAGGAATGCCGTTATTATAAGCATAACAACAATCCTCCAATGACAAGCTGTCATATACTACATTACTATCCTTCCATTCATCATAAGGAACACCATCAGGATCTAATTCATCAAAGTCAAAATTTGGGCAATTCTTTAAATCCTCATATTTAGTTACAACATCAGTGTGCCCGAG
>CALVQL010000039.1 GCA_944358235.1 uncultured Bacilli bacterium | reverse complement strand
AGTATGTGGAATCGTGATAAGATGCATAAATCTTTGGGATATATGGATTTTTATTCACGTGAATATTATGATATCGATGAGGAAATTGGTTTAGGACTTTCAGATCGTTCTTTCTTTAGACAGTCTGAAGAGATTATCAAGAGTATCGAAGAGATGGTCAATGAAAGCGACGAGTATTCTAACTTTATGGGAACTTTAATTACTCTTAGTAACCATACACCATTCGATGATGAATATTATTTAACTGGTGAAAACTCTTTCGATGTTACGTATCATACTGGATTATATGATGAAAATGGTGAAGAGATAATTTATGATTATCTTGAAGGAACGACGATGGGTAATTATATTAAGTCGGTTCATTATGCTGATCAATGTCTAGGAGAGTTCTTAGAATATGTTCGTAATAGTGAAGAGTATGATAAGACTTTGTTTGTCTTCTATGGCGATCATGCTGCTCAATTAAGTAAGTCGCAATTTGGACATTTTGTAAACTATGATTTTGCTACTGGTGAACAAAAATCCGAAGATGATCCGACTTATGTTGATTATGATTATTATGCTAATGAATTGTTTAAAAATACTCCATTAATTTTATGGACAAAGGATCAGGAGATTAAAGGTACTGTAAGTTATCCAATGGGAATGATCGATGTATTGCCGACGATTGGTAATATGTTAGGTATAGATAATGAATATGCATTGGGTCATGATATTTTCGAAATAAAAGATGATAATATTGTAGTGTTCCCCAATGGTAATTTCTTGACTAATAAGCTATATTATTATAATTCGAAAAATGAGAGTCGTATTTTTGGAGTAGAGACGATAGATGATGGGTATATCGATGAGTGTAAGCAATATACAGAAGATATTCTGAGTATATCTAATGATATTATCGTCTATAATCTTATCGAACGTTCTAGTGAAAGAAAGGAAGATTTGACCACTAATGAGTAAAAATGTTAAAGATAAAAAGGGCAGTAATAAAAAGAAAGTAATAATCTTTTCTTTAGTTATAATAATCGTTATAGGAATAATTGGTGTAGCATCATATGCGCTTTTAAAACCGGAAGAGACCGAGGATACTCCTAAAAATGTCAATGAAGTTACAATTGATGGCTATGGGATATATGCCGATGATAATGACTCGGAATTATATCGTGATGAGTATGAGAAATTACGTGAAAATCTCTTGAGTGATGAAATCGATTATGATGAGTATGCACGTAGTGTCGCTAAGATGTTTATTATTGATTTATATACGATAAAAAATAAAACTAATAAATATGATGTTGGTGGTGTCGATTTTGTCTGGCCAGATGGGTTAGAAAATTATCGAACGAATGTTACTGATACAATTTATAAATACGTTGAAGATAATTCGAATAATGATCGTGATCAGCAATTACCAGTTGTCAATTCTATTGAAATTGTCTCGGAAGAGCAATCGACTTTTGAAATAGATGATGTCGGTGAATATGATTCTTATACGTTTGAACTTTCGTGGACATATTCTAACGATTACGGATATGATACCGAAGGAGAAGTAATCGTCATCAGAGATAATGATCGTATGTATGTAGTAGAAAAGAATTAGTATTAATTCTTTTTTATTATATAATTAATGAGAGGTGATTATATGGAAACTATTCGAAATATTGCTGATATTTGTGAGATTCCCGATGATAAATTATATGTGTATGGTGAATATAAAGCTAAAGTAAAATATGAAAAAGAGTTTAAAAATAGTAAAGTAATATTAGTAACAGCAACTAATCCAACTAAATATGGTGAAGGTAAAACGACTGTGGCAATTGGCCTTAATGATGCTTTGAGAAGAAAAAATATCAAAAGTATTCTAACTTTACGAGAGCCTTCTATGGGTCCTGTATTTGGTGTAAAAGGTGGGGCAACTGGAGGAGGTAAAGCAACAATTGTACCAGAAGTAGATATTAACTTACATTTTACAGGGGATTTTCATGCTATTACGAGTGCAAATAATTTGATATGTGCTGTTGTGGATAATGAAATATATCAAGGGAATTCCCTTGGTATCGATCGTGTAGTATTTAATCGCTGTCTTGATATGAATGATCGAGCATTGCGTGATGTTACGATTCATAATGGTAAGAATAATACGCGAGAAGAACATTTTAATATAACTGCTGCTAGTGAATTAATGGCGATATTCTGCCTTGCTAAAGATATGGACGATATGAAACGCCGAATCGGAAAAATAATTGTCGGATATACTAAAGATGATCGTGAAATATATGTTGCTGATTTAGGTATCGTCGATGCGGTTATGTCATTGTTAATGGATGCTATTAATCCAAATCTCGTTCAAAGCTGTGAAGGAAATCCCGTTTTGGTTCATGGGGGACCTTTTGCTAATATTGCTCATGGTTGTAATAGTTTAATAGCGTTAAATACCGCATCACATTATGGTGATTATATTATTACAGAAGCCGGATTCGGTGCAGATGCTGGGGCATTTAAGTTTATGGATATCGTTTCAAGAAATAGCGGTATTATTCCCGATGTAATAGTATTAGTGACGACGGTTCGTGCTTTAAAATACAATGGAAATAGTTCTTTAGAGAAAGGAATTCTTAATTTGCAAGCACATATCGACAACTTAAAAACGATGAGTTCAAATGTCGTTGTGACAATTAATCGCTTTTCTGATGATACTGATGAAGAGTTAGCCTATATTCTCAATTATGTAAGTAAACAAAATATTCCAACATGTATAAATGATGTATATTCTAAAGGAAGTGAAGGGGCTTTGGAGCTTGCCGATCTTGTTTTAGCTAATACTTATTCTCAATCTTTAGAGCAACTATATGATGTGAATGATTCTTTAGAAGATAAGATATTTAAATATGTAACTAATATAAGTCACGCTAAAGATTACGTTGCATCAGTGAAAGTATTGGAAAAAATAAAAAAGTTGGATAAATATAAATATCCAATTTGTGTTGCTAAAACGCAATATAGTATTTCTCATGATGCCAAACTTTTAGGGTATCCCAAAGATTATCTCGTCGAGATAAAAGATGTCGAAGTTGCAAATGGGGCAGAGTTTATCAAAGTATTCTTGGGAAATATTATTTCTATGCCAGGTTTAAGTAAAAATCCTGCAGCTAAAGAGATAAAGATAGTCGATGATGAAATAATTTTACCACGTTAAAAAAGGAACATATGTTCCTTTTTTAATCTTCATCTAAATGTGTAAATAAAATACCTATATTTATAAGTCCTGTTAGTCCAACTAATGAATAGATAACGCGGGCTATTATTGAATCGACACCAAAAATCGATTCAACTAGATTTATGTCTAAAAGTCCAATAAATCCCCAGTTTACTGCACCTATAATAGTTACAACTAAACAGATTTTTTGCAATGTATTCATAAATCATCCTCATTTCCATTATTATTGTGGAATGATTTTAAAAAAATATACATAGTATTTTAGCAGAAGAGGGGAATATATGAAAAAAGTATTTTTGTTAATTTTAAGTGTCTTTTTGCTTACTGGTTGTATGAATTCTAAAGAGGATAATCTTAAAGGATTTAAAGATTATAATAGTAAGAAAGAGTCTTATAAGATTACTGGTTCAATGTCGCTAGTAAGCAATGAAGATGAATTTACTTATGATGTAGAAGTTGCTGTAAAAGATAATGAATATTATAAGGTTACACTTACTAATACAATAAATAATCATGTTCAAGTAATTCTTAAGAATGCTGATGGGGTTTACGTTGTGACACCTAACTTGAATAAAAGTTTCAAATTTCAAAGTGAATGGCCAAGCAATTCTAGCCAGGCATATTTATTAGAAGCATTAGTTCGTGATATAAATAACGATTCCGAAGCGACGATAACTGAAACAGATGATGGATTTACGATAAATGCCAAAGTAAATTATCCGAATAATTCAAAATTGGATAATGAGATAATCACAACTGATAAGGATTATAATGTTAAAAAAGTCGAAGTTATGAACGTCGATGGAAATGCAATTTTGACAGTTAATATGAAGAATATCGACTATAAACCGAATTTTGATGAAACATATTTTGATCTAGATGAGATTATTCAGGTTGAAGATAGCAACACCGAAGAGACAACTAAAAAGACTGAAGAAGATTGTATGCAATCATGTACTGAAGGTGATACTACTTGCGAAGATAAGTGTAAAAGTGAAGATACGGAGAATACTAGTAATATATTAGATGAGATTATCTATCCACTTTACGTTCCGACTGATACATATTTATCTAGTAAAGATACTGTAAGTACTGATAATGGTAATCGTGTGATTTTGACTTTTGCAGGAACTGATCCATTTATTCTCGTCGAAGAAGCTGCTATAATTAATGATGAGATGGAAATCATCCCCGTAAATGGCGAGCCTTTGATGATGGGTGCTACTGTTGGAGCTTTGACTTCTAATTCGCTTTATTGGACAAGTGAAGGAATAGATTATTATTTGACATCTAATACACTCGATAGCAACGAAATGATGACGATTGCAGAAAGTATAACAAATGGTGCTTCTTTGGTTGCATCTACGAAATAGTTATTATATAATATACGCTTGTAAAGAGGTGTAGTTATGGAAAACAAAATTGAAAACTTAAATATATTATTATCAGCTTTTGAATCGAGAAACGAAGTACTGCACGATGAAATAAAGAAAAATGAAGCGGCTATAGAAAAATTGCAAAAAGAAATTGAGCAAATTCGTGAATCTGACGTATCAGAACTTCATGACGATAATTATTTAAAAATGGTCGCATAGACCATTTTTTGTTTATTTTGATTTTTTTATGATATAATAAAGCGTAGGTGGTTTTATGAAGAAAAAAGATAAACAAGAAGGATTTCATTATCATGCTAAAGAGATAAAGCGTAATAAGGGGCTTAATGATGATTATAAGACCGTTATTTCCTTTATCGTTGTCATAGTGGTAATTGGTATATTAGTTGTAGCATTATTTTATTTTAATGGTCGTTTTGTAACTCGTGATTTTTTCCAAGATGAGACAACTACAACGACAACTGCAGCTACTTATGATGAAACTTTGTTGACAGTTAAGACGATGTTTGGGGTAAGTAATAGCGAGTATTATGTGTTGTTATATGATACAAATGCCGATGGTTCTTTCTTATATGACAGTTTAGCATCAGCTTATGATAATGAAGATATAAATTTATATACAGTTGATATGAGTAGTGCAATGAATAAAGCTTATTATGATCCGGATGGGGAAGAAAATAGTAAGCCAAAAAGTAGTGAAGATGTTGTTATAACTAGACCGACATTAATAGTTTTTAAAAAGGGTCGTGTTAGTTCTTATATAACTGATCGCGATGAAATTGCTAAAATGCTTGCTAATAGAGAAACGGAAGAAGAATAAAATTGTCACTTAGGTGTCAATTTTTTTTTGATTAGATAGAGTTATTATGAATATGTGATATACTTGATTCATAGGGTGGTATTATGAAGGAAATAAGAAAAATCTTTAATATAAATAGACGAAAAAATAAGGAAAAAGGCACGTTTACAACTATAGAAGTAGTAATAATATCATTTTCATTAGCTGTTATTACGGGAGTTGTATCGGGATATTTAGTATATTCTTTTAATAGTAGCAAGATGGATAGTAAAGAAGTTGCTGATATTATAAGTACTTTTGAACATATCACGGATGAATACTATGAAGAAGTCGACTATGGCGAGCTTGCTGATGCTGCTATCGATGGAATGCTTTCGTATTTAGACGAGTCATATTCTAAACATTTAAGTGATGATGCAACAATAGATTTGACGGATAAATTAGATGGATCGTACAAGGGAATAGGTATTGCTATAATTAAAACTGATGATGGCCTTTTTATCGATAAGGTTTATGCTGATACTCCGGCCTCGGAGGCAGGTCTTAAAGAAAGTGACCAAATATTAAATATTAATGGAACAGAGATAACTAGTGAAATGAAGCTCGATGATGTTCAAAATATAATCGATGAAGATGATGAAGTGATTTCCATGATCGTTAATCGTGATGGTGAGCAGTTATCATTTGAAGTAAAACGTGAAGAAATCGATTCTCCAGTAGTTGAGTATGAGATATTTGAACGAAATTCCGAAAAAATCGGATATATATATCTATCGACATTTTCTAATACGGCTTATGATCAAGTAAGTCAAGCTTTAGATGCCTTAGAGGATGATGGGATTACGTCTTTAGTATTCGATTTACGTTCGAATACGGGGGGATATTTAAATAGTGCTAAGGATATTGCTAGTTTGTTTTTAAAGCGCGGTAAAGTCATTTATTCTTTAGAGACGAAGGATAAGACTTCGGAGGTTAAAGATAACACTAAAGAGTATCGAGCATATCCAATTGTCGTCTTAGTAAACGGTGCTACGGCTTCTGCTAGTGAAATATTAACTGCTGCTTTGAAAGAAAGTTACGGTGCTATTGTCGTGGGAACGAAGACTTATGGTAAAGGAAAAGTGCAACAGACATCAAAATTGAGTGATGATACGGTTATTAAATATACGACAGCTATGTGGTATACACCATCGGGTGAAAGTATTGATGAAGTAGGTATTACTCCAGGAGTTATCGTCGAATTAGATAGTAAGTATTATCAAGATGCTACTTATGAGAATGATAATCAGTTACAAACAGCTTTATCAGTGCTAAGCGAAAGTTAAATCGCTAATTTTCGACATTACTTGACGTTAATCGACAAAAGATTTACTATGAATTTGTAAAACTTTATACTATAATGTATTTAGCAGTTAAAAATTATTAGAAAAAAGGAGATAATATGGCAATACGTATTTTAATGGTTGATGAAGATGTCAATCAATTAGAAGCAGTAAAGCAGTATTTCAGTAATTCTAGTAGTATTAACGTCGTAAAAACTTGTAATAATTCAAAAGACGCTTTGGAAGCGTTAAATGATAATTTTGATGTTTTAGTAATCAATATGTTGTTAAGCGGTATGGATAGTATGATGATACTATCGAAGATGAAAGAGATGAAATTAGATAAATTAGTAGTTGCTACTAGTGAATATATTTCATCGGATATGATGAATAACTTGAGTATCTATAAACCAAATTATTTTATTAAAAAGCCTTATACTAATGATACTTTGGAAAAAGTAATATCATCTATTTCTAAACGTGAAGAACAAACGCAACTTCTTGCCGATAAGGACTTAAAAGTTGCTATTACTGATATGCTTCATTCGTTAGGAATTCCTTCGCATATTAAAGGATATTCTTATATTCGTGATGGTATAGCGATGATGTATAAAGATGAATCATTAATCGGTTCAATTACTAAGGAACTCTATCCAAGTATTGCAAATTTATATCATACGACATCATCACGTGTAGAAAGAGCAATTCGTCATGCTATTGAAGTTTCTTGGATGCGAGGAGATTATAATCTCATGGAAGAATTATTTGGAAATTCTGTCGATTATGATCGAGCAAAGCCAACTAATTCCGAATTTATTGTAACTGTGGCGGATCGTTTAAAATTAGAAAATAAATATGTATAATATTTCGAAATAATCCTCATATAATTTATAGGAGGATTTTTATATGAATAAGAGCTTTAATTACGAAGTAAACAAAGTTTTAAAGGAAGCGGAACGCGAAATGCTTGAGCTTAAGCATCCTTATGTTGGAACAGAACATCTTCTTTTGAGTCTACTAAAGAAACCGGAAATAGCGCAAATAGCTAAGAAAAATAATTTGACTTATGAGTTGTTTCGTCGTGAATTAATAAATGTAGTAGGATGTTCAAGTAAAAAAAGTGAAGTTATTCTTTATACTCCGTTATTACGTTTGGTTATCGATACGGCTCTCAATTTAGCTAAAGAGGATAATCAAGAACTTTCAGCAATTCATCTTATGAGTTCACTTATATCGAGTGATGATGGGATTGCGTTACGTATTCTCATGGGGATGAATATCGATTTAGAAAAGTTATATCGTGATTTATCGATAACAGGGACAAAGACATTAGATGAAATTGGTCAGAATCTAAATAAGAAGAGTAATCACATTTTGGTAGGTAGAGAAAAAGAACTCGACAATATCATCGAAATTCTCTTACGAAAAAATAAAAATAATCCGTTACTAATCGGTGAGTGTGGTGTCGGTAAGAGTGCTATCGTCTATGAATTAGCTAGAAGAATTGAAGCGGGAGAAGTCCCGGAGCGTCTTTTGGGTAAACAAATAATCAGTGTCGATATGGCTAGTATGCTTTCTAACACTAAATATCGCGGAGAATTCGAAACGCGTTTGAATAATATCATTAAAGAAGTAATGTCAGCTAAGAATGTCATTCTTTTTATCGATGAAATTCACACGATAGTTAAAAGTGGTGGTGGTGAAGGTAGTATTGATGCTGCCAATATTTTAAAACCGTATTTAGCATATGACGATATTAAGATAATTGGCGCAACGACGATTAATGAATATGAGAAATTCATAGTAAAAGATAAAGCTCTCAGTAGACGTTTTGAACGAGTAATGGTTGTCGAGCCAACTAAATCTGAAACGATTAATATTTTACGAGGAGTGAAGACGTCTTATGAGGAACATCATGGAGTGAAGATAAGCGATGAAAACATATGTGATATCGTCGAATGTGCCGAAAAATATATTTTTACCAATCATAATCCGGACAAGTCGCTAGACGTTTTGGATTATGTCTGTTCACGGGTCGTCCTAAGGGAACGTGAAGAGAATAGAGTGCAAAAACTCAACCGCTATTTGGAATCCAAGGAGTATGACAAAGCTTTAAAGTTGAAGCGCAATATCAATCGTAAGAGTCGAAAATGTATAACACATAAAGATATATTGAGTGTTATCGAAAGTATGACTAATATCAAAATATTTGATACTAATCGTTATAAGTTAGTCTGTCAGGCTTTAGATGAGAAAGTAGTGGGTCAGAATATACAACCGATTAAGGATTTGCTAGCAAAAAAATTGCACCAGAATCGCGTGTTAGGTTTTTTGATAAGAGGAGAAGAACATATTGGAAAATGTTTTACAGCACAGGTAATTGCTGAAGCTTTAGAATATAATTTAATCGAATTGGATATGCTCGAGTTTTCTTCCTCGACTTCGATTAATCGTCTCATGGGATCAGATCCAGGCTTTGTCGGTTATGATGATGAAACTATTTTCGATAAGATAAAGTATAATCCGTATTCTTTAATCTTGCTAAAAGGAATTGAAAATGCCAGTCCAAAAGTAACTAATCTTTTTAAGGCGATTATCGAAAATGGTAAAATCAAGAATAGTAAAGGGGAGATTATCAATTTTGATAATACGATTATCATAATGACTTCTAATATATGTTCGCAAAATATCGGATATAATCACAAACAAGATGATAAGTTTATCGAAAATGTCGTTTCTTATAATTTGATAAGTCGAGCAGATATGGAAAAGTATTTGGAAAAGCAAAATGTAAAGCAGGCTGATTTTGCAATGCTCGATAGTAAGACAAATTTTAAAGTGGCCGATAAAATTATAAATGAAGCGGTATACAATGATCGACTTTCTGTGATATAATTATAAAAGAATAAAGAGGTGTTTTTATGAATGATAATCCGAACAATCGCAATGGCTATCCACCAAAACAAATCAATAGAATTGCAACGCCAATAAGATTAGATGAGCACGGAAACCCTCTACCGAGTGATGAAAAAAAAGAAAAAAAGAGAATCCCTAATAAGCGAACGAAGAAACGTCAAGATCACGATCCATCGACGATGATTTTTATTACGGTATTACTTATAATTTTGGCGATTCTTTGTGCTTTTGCCTTCTTTTATGTAATACCACGTTATATGGAACAACGTCAAATGAGTGAAAGAACAACGACGACAACAACGACGAGAAGGACGAATGTAAGTAGTGTAATAACTTCTTTATCGATAAATAATGGTAGTGTTTTGAATGCTTTAGGTTTTTATGAAGT
Organism: uncultured Bacilli bacterium; assembly: GCA_944358235.1. Classification (GTDB taxonomy): domain Bacteria; phylum Bacillota_I; class Bacilli_A; order RF39; family UBA660; genus CAG-582. Next base: position 265 of record CALVQL010000039.1, on the reverse strand, counting down.
TGACGATGCATTTTCTTTGGAATTAAATGAAGCTACGGACGGATTTAATATTGCCGTTAATGGCGTTGTTGTTACTCAAGCCGATGAAGTTATGGCAAATATCGGCAGAGTGGATGATATAATTTTATTCCAAGTACAAAATACAGATGAACGTTTTTCGAGATTGTTAGGAGTTACTACAGAAGGAAAAATAATCTATACGCTTGATTATATTAGCGACGCAATGGCTTTATTAAGAGATTCTTCGAGTGTTGTTTATAATCGT
>CALVQL010000038.1 GCA_944358235.1 uncultured Bacilli bacterium | reverse complement strand
ATATCAGCCGATTCAACTGTTAAACATGGTTTCTTAAATGCAATTGATTATGCCTTTACAAAATTTAAAAGTATTATATCGACGATGTTTTTGATAATCGGTTCTTTGTTTACTGGTAAATTAGGACTTGAAGCTTTATCTGGACCAGTAGGTATGTATTCGATTATCGATGAAGTTGCGGCATTAGGTGTTGCTAATATAATTTATTTGGCGGCGTATCTATCGATTAATTTAGGAGTAATCAATATTTTACCATTTCCAGCATTTGATGGTGGACGTGTATTATTCGTCATAATCGAAGCTATTACTCGTAAGAAGGTAAATCCAGTTGTCGAGGGATGGTTTCATACGATTGGCTTTATTTTGCTGATGATCTTAATGTTGTATATAACATTCCAAGATGTATTACGGTTATTTTAAAGTAAGTGTTAACTTACTTTTTTTGTTGTCTAGATAAAGATAGTATGCTATAATAATTAATATAGAATAGAAGGCGGTTAGATTTATGGATTTTTTTGAAAATTTTATCGAAAGTGATGCTTTTTTTCCAGTATTAATTGGTTTATTATTACTTTTAATATTGATCTTCTTAGGAGTTTTACTTTCAGGTAAAAAGTCTAAAAACAAGAAAAATGAAAATGTAAATACTATGAATAATGAAGTTAATAATGATGTTACAAATCAGAGTGTGACTAATGATAATTTAATGGCAGCAAGTGTTGCAGAAGTTGAGAATACGACTTTGAATAATACTCCAGATGTTGTGCTTCAAAATGATGTTGTTTCTCAAGAACAAGAAATTGTTCCGGAAGTTAATCAGGAAGTTGTTTCGCAAGTGGATTTACCGATAAATAATATGGATAATACTCCTATTAGTGTACCACATCCTCAAGATGTCGTTGAGAATGGCGAGAGTGTTGATGTTACAAAGACGATGCCATTAAATGAGACAGATGTTGCTAGTGATGAGCATATTGAATTACCTAAGAGTAATGATACTTTGGTAGAACAAGGAGATGAGGTTCCAGTTACATTGACGCAACCGTTGGTAGAAGATGCTGGAGAAGCAGCAGTCGATGTCGATGCTATAACTCAAGAGCAAACGGAAGCTTCCAATGTTGCATTTGCAAGTACTCCAGATATCAATGATGTTCCAGTTGTACAGCAGACGAATGATGCAAATCCTATTTATACAACTGAGAAGACAGAGGTGTTTGAATTTCCGGATTTTTCTAATGTTGCTGATGGAGCTAAAAGTAACGATGTGACAATCGATGACGTAAAGGAACCGATAAAAGCTGTTGAAAACGATGTGATCGATGTTGCTAATAAATATATCGAGTCTGTCATGTCAAATAAATAGTTAGGGTGTTTTGAGTGAGTAGAGTAATTGAATTTGAAAATGTTGTATTGGAGTATCCAGATGAGATTTTGGATCTTAAACCTCTCGAGTCAATTGATAGTAATCAGAAAGAAGAACAAGTTCTTCGTGAAAGTCGTACTACTAAATTGAGTCGTGAAGAGATTTTAAGGCGTTTAGAGGAAACTACGAATTTACATTTATAAGACACATTTTGTTGTCTTTTTTTTTCGTTTGTGTTAAATTAAGTTAAGGTGAGACTTATGGCTAAATATGACGCAGACTCGATAAAAATATTGGAAGGATTGGAAGCAGTAAGAAAAAGACCTGGAATGTATATTGGGTCAACAGATAAACGTGGCTTACATCATCTAGTATGGGAAATCGTCGATAATTGTATCGATGAAATAATTAATGGTTTTGGTGATACTATTAAAATTCGTTTAAATGGTGACGGTTCTATAACTGTTGCTGATAATGGACGTGGAGTACCGATTGGGCAACATTCAAGTGGTAAATCAACTCCAGAGGTTGTTTACACTGTTTTACATGCTGGTGGAAAGTTTGAAGAAGGAAACTATAAAGTTTCTGGAGGATTACATGGTGTTGGTGCATCTGTAGTTAACGCTTTGTCTTCGTGGATGGATGTAACGATATTTCGTGATGGACAAATTTCAAATATACGATTTAAAGATGGGGGAAAAGTTGCCAGTCCTTTGAAGAAAATTGGTGATTCTAAGAAAACGGGAACTTGTGTAACTTTTATGCCGGATTATGATATTTTTAAGAATTGTCAGTTTTCTTTTTCGACGATTGCTGAAAGAATGCAAGAAAGTGCTTTTTTGCTCAAGAATTTAACTGTAGAGCTCGAATCGGTTGCTGATGAAAAGAAGGTAAAATATCATTATGATAATGGTATTATCAGTTTTGTCGAATACATAAACGAAGAAAAAAAAGAATTGCACAAAGTAATTCATTTTGATAGTAATAAAAATGGTATTGAAGTTGAAATAGCAATGCAATATACCGATTCATATAATGAAAATATCTTGTCATTCGTCAATAATGTTAAGACGATTGATGGGGGATCTCATGAAGTCGGATTTAAGACTGGAATAACGAAAGCTTTTAATGATTATGCTCGTAATAATGGTATTTTAAAGAGTAAAGATTCTAATTTTGATGGTAGTGAGGTTAGGGAAGGTCTTACAGCTGTTATCAACCTTAAAATTCCGGAAAAATTATTACAATTCGAAGGGCAGACGAAAGGAAAACTTGGAACTCCAGAAGCTCGTAGTATTACGGAAAGTATTACGTATGAAAATCTAAAATTCTTCTTAGAGGAAAATAAAGAAGCTGCTCTTACCATTCTGGATAAAGCCATTCAAAGTAAAGCTGCTCGAGAAGCTGCAAGAAAAGCTCGTGAAATGGTGCGAAAAGGTGGAGCTAAAAGTAATAAAGAACGTGTATTATCGGAAAAATTGGCACGTGCTACTGGAAAAGATCCGTCCAAAAATGAACTATTCCTAGTCGAGGGTGATTCAGCTGGTGGAAGTGCAAAACTTTATCGAAATCGTGAGACCCAAGCAATTTTACCATTGCGCGGAAAGGTTTTAAATTGTGAAAAAGCCAGTCAACATGATATCGATAGTAATGCCGAATTAAAGCAAATCGAATATGCTATTGGTGCTGGATTAGGTGTGGATTTCGATTATAAAGAGAGTAATTACGGTAAAGTTATTATCATGACCGATGCCGATGTCGATGGAAGTCATATTCAGATATTACTTACGACTTTCTTTTATCGTTTTATGCGTCCTTTAATTGAACAGGGAATGCTTTATCTGGCAACACCTCCTCTTTATTCTATTGAGACGAGTAAGGGTAAGGAATATATTGCAACCGATGAAGATTTGGAAGAACGCAAGCGTACTTTAAAGGGTTCCTACAAAGTTCAACGTTTTAAAGGTCTTGGAGAGATGGATGCCGATGAATTATATCAGACGACGATGGATCCGGAAAACAGACGTTTAATGCGTGTGACATTAACTGATGCTGCTTTAGCAGAGAAGCGTGTTCATGTCTTAATGGGAGATAAAGTCGAACCACGTAAGGAGTGGATAAATGAAAATGTCGACTTTACTCTAGAAGATAATTTTAGAAAATAGATTGTGGTTTGGAGGTGAGAACAATGCCGAAAAAGAAGGAAGAAAAGACGATTATTGAAAAAATATATGATTATAGTTTAGAAGATATGATGGGGGATTGTTTTGGACGTTATTCTAAAGAGATTATACAAGAACGTGCTTTACCTGATGTGCGTGATGGTTTAAAGCCAGTTCAACGTCGTATTCTTTTTGCTATGTACTCTTCAGGTTTTACTCATGATAAGCCTTATAGGAAAAGTGCTCGTGCTGTTGGAGAAATAATGGGAAAATTTCATCCACATGGAGATTCATCGATTTATGAAGCTTTGATTCGTATGTCTCAATCGTGGAAAATGCGTGAGCCTTTTATCGACATTCATGGGAACAACGGTAGTATCGACGGTGATGGTCCAGCAGCAATGCGTTATACTGAAGCGCGTTTGTCAAAATTTGCTGAAGTAATGCTTAATTCGATAAATAAGAATACTGTCGAAATGACCTATAATTTTGATGATTTGGAGTTGGAACCGACTGTACTTCCAGCATCATTTCCGAATTTGTTAGTAAATGGTTCGACAGGAATATCAGCAGGATATGCAACGAATATACCACCACATAATCTTGGGGAGGTAATCGATGCCACGATAAAGAGAATTGACAATCCGAATTGTCGCTTGGAGACGATTTTTGAAATACTTCCTGGTCCAGATTTTCCAACTGGTGGTGTTTTAGAAGGAAAAGATGCTCTCTTAGAAGCTTATCGAACAGGAAAAGGCAAAGTCGTCTTAAAGGCCAAAACAGAAATTGTCAAATCGGGAAATCATGAACAAATTATCATCCATTCAATTCCATATGATGTCATCAAAGAACAACTAATAAAGAAGATAATGGATATTAAGTTGGATAAAAAGATCGAGGGAATTAACGATGTTATCGATGAGTCGGATCATGCTAATATGGCACGAATAGTAATCGATTTAAAAAGTGGAGCTAATTCGGAATTAGTACTCAATTATCTTTTAAAAAATACCGATTTACAAGTCAACTATAATTTTAATATGGTTGCAATCGTCAATCGTCGTCCCAAATTAATCGGTGTACTAGAAATTCTCGATGCCTTTATTGCTCATCAAAAAGAAGTCGTCTTGCGAAGGACGAAGTTTGATTTAGAAGCTGCAAGAAGGCGTTATAGTATCGTCGAAGGATTAATTAAAGCAATCAGTATTCTCGATGATGTTATTCGTGTTATAAGGGCTAGTAAAAATAAAGCTGATGCTATTCTTAATCTCGTTAAGGAGTTTGAATTCACTGAATTACAAGCTCGAGCAATCGTCGAACTACAATTGTATCGTTTAACGAATACGGATATTGTCGATCTTCAAGAGGAAATGAAAAAACTCGAAAAGGATATCTATATTTGGACACAGATTATCAATAATGAGGAAGCTTTAAAACATGTAATGAAGACAGAGTTAAAACTGATTAAAAAGGAATACGCTAATCCGCGCCGTACAGAAATTCATGACGATGTTACGGAAATTAAATTGGATATGAAGAGTATGATTCCAAAAGAGAATGTCGTCGTTGTAGTAACTAACGAAGGTTATGTAAAACGTGTAAGTCTTAAGAGTTATAGTTCGAGCAACGGGGAAGAGACGACGATGAAACCGGGAGACTATATTATCGGTCTTTATCAGGTGACAACATTGGATTCAATTCTATTGTTTACTAATCTTGGTAATTATCTTTTTGTCCCTGTTCATAAGATTCCTGATGCTAAATGGAAAGATCTTGGTAAACATGTCAATAATATTGTCATGTTACAAACTGATGAACATATTGTTCAAAGTATGGTGTATCAACCAAAAGAAGAAGTCGTTACTGTAAGTAAAATGGGTATGATAAAGAGAACGCTTATGAGCGAATATGAAGTAAGTCGTACTAATAAGACGATGCTTGGAATGAAGTTAAAAGATGGGGACGAACTACTTACCGTATTTAAGAATAATAGCAATATTATGATGGTTAGTAAACAGGGATATTATGTTAAGTTTAAGAGTGATGAAGTTCCTCTCGTCGGTGTTCGTGGTGGTGGCGTAAAAGGAATTTCGTTAAAGGATGATGAATTAGCAAGTGCTTTTGCTTTTGAGAATGAAGAATATATCGATGTAATAACACATCAGAAAACAGCAAAGAGAATAAAGAGTGCTGATCTTCTCGAAACAGGAAGAGCAAAGAAGGGTAATACTCTTATAAAAAAAGTCAAAACGACTAATTACGAAATATTTGCAGCTGTTCCGCTTACTGTTCGCGATAATATATGTATAAAGTCGGATAGTGAAATAATGACTTTAAAGAATAGTGAAATACCAATAATGGATATGGCTAGTACTGGTTCAAATATTACTCGTTATCCTATAGATGCCGTATTTAAAAAGCCAGAATTAGAAAAATATAAGATTGCTGAAGATACTGATAATTCGGATGAGTAATTAGGTTGACATGGGAGTGTTAAGCTCCCTTTTTGTCTGTTGTTAATAAAGAAATATTAATTTATAATAAAGAGGGAAATACGGTGGTATTATGAGTATGGATCGCTATATTCGCAGTAAAATGACTTTTTTTATCATCTTACTGCTGGTTATTATTGGTTTGATAGCATTGAGTTTTTATTTCGTCTTTAATAGTTATTTTAATAAAGATAATACTAGTGAACTTAAAGTATATTATGGTAATGGTAGCAATGAAATATTTGCGTTAGGTTATTCCGCTTCAAAAGAAGAAGGAAATAAGTTGGCTCCTAAAAATGATGTTACAATTTATAATAATGGTCTTGATGATGTTGAAGTGACAGTTTCATTAACTGTTGAAAATGCTCTTAGAGACAATTTAAATACGATATATTGTTCTATTAATGGCGAAGCTCCTAAATTATTATCAGAATTAAATGATTATATAGTATTGCGTCAAGATGTAGCAGGATGGGAATCAGTTGATCTTACTGTTCAAATTTGGTCTTCAGAAAACACTTTTGCATTTGATAATATTACAGGATCATTAATAAAATTTAAAATATATGGAAAATAAAACATGAGAGATCATATTTCTCTCATGTTTTCGCGATTTTTAAAAGGATTTTTTGGGTCGATCTTATCGACAAAGAGGATTCCGTCTAGGTGATCCATTTCATGTTGGAAAGCAATGGCAATATCTTCACGAACACGAATTGTATATTCGTTACCATGTTCGTCATAAGCTCGAACTTTTATTCTGGCATAGCGTGGTACGATACCTACTGTTTCGCGATTTACTGAAAGACATCCTTCGCCTTCACCAACGTAAATTAATTCTTCAGAATGACTTATTATCTTCGGATTTATGACGATGTATCGACCGAATGTACCGTCGTTATAATCTTCGGAGATTACAAATATTCGTTTCATAATACCTATCTGACATAATGAAAGTCCCATTCCTGGACGTAAATCATATTTTTCAGCAATTTCTTCAATTTGACTAGCTTCAAGATAATCAAGACAATCATAGATAGTTTGAATTGTCTTATCATCTAGAGGAAAAGTAACTTCTTTACTTACTTGATGAAGACGTGGATCCTTTTCATCAAGTATTTTTATATCTGGAATTTTCATCCAACCACCTCACAACTAGATGTATTTTATCAGATAATTAGAAAAAAATAAAGTTTATATATTCTTTGTAAATACGAGTGTAAATTCTCGTGATAAGTTTACGCTTTTGTTTACTGGTGTTTAACAATGATGTATAATGTTCATAGAGGTAGAAGGTGTAGTTATGGAAAAATTAAAAGAATTAAGAATGACGATGATTATTTTAGTTTTAGGATGCTTTCTATTGACGGGATGTTTTTTTAACAAAAAATATACTATTACTTTTAAGACAAATGGTGGCTCGACTGTTGATAATATAACGGTTAGAAGTGGAAATACGATAACTGAACCAGAAGAACCAACAAAAGAAGGTTATATCTTTGATGGATGGTATTTAGATGGAGAAGAGTTTAATTTTGATACGGAAATAAGTGAAGATATGACTTTGGTTGCTAAATGGAGTAGTGTCGATGTCGTCGAGGGAGAAGATGAAACGAGTACGACGACTACAACAACTACACAAAGTAGTAATAACCGTACAACTACTCGTAACAATACGACATCATCGCGAAATACATCGACAACTACTCGTAACAATACGACATCATCGCGAAATATATCGACAACTACGCGTTCAACCATTGCTAATGTCGTTAATACAACGACGACGACACGTAATACGACAACGACTACTAGTGGTGTAAGTGTTGCGACGACGACTACGCGTTCAACGACTACATCAGGAACGAGTACAATCAATACTTCTACCACACCGACATCAAGTATAACTAGCGAAACGACGACAACGACGACAACAAAGGTAGTACCGATAAATATTTCTGTCGATGAAGAAGAGGTTATGAATATAGCATTCGATGTTGATGAAGAACTAAGTAATGTCGAAAGTAAACTAGATATTCTCGATTATGATTATTTGATGAGTAGTGATAAGACTTTATGGCAATTATATACGGATAAGGGAATTGATTATGCTATTTCACCAAGTGAAAATGAAGATGGAACGTCATATATAACGCTTAGTGATGCTAAAGAAATTGATAGTTTTACGATTAGTGATGGATCTAATAGTTATATATTCGATTATAATGAAGATACGATGAAGTGGGAAATTAAGTATCCTGGCGTTTCTTTGGGAATTGGTATAAACATAAGATATTATGCTAATCTCGAAGTTGCTGTAGCACTAGCCAAAGAGAATGAGACGATTACACTTTTCGAAGATCAAGAGGTTTTGAATACTTTAATTATTTCACAACCAATAACAATCGATGGAAGTGGTTATAAAATTCATTCGACAGCAGAGTATTTGTTTACATTTGAAAATTTGAATGCTCAAGACAGTGAGGTTTTAATCAAGAATTTTACAACTGAAGTATTATCGTTTATGGATATAAAAGCTAATAATGTTATAAAAAATATAACATTCTCAGATATTGAAGCAACGTATAAGGATTCTATAAAAAATTCAGAAGGAAATATTATTTTAAATTATATAAATGTCTCTTTCTATGGACTTTTATAAAAGCACATTAGTGCTTTTTTTATGCTATAATGAAATTAGGAAGTGATAGTATGATTATAGTGGTTGTCGGACCGACTGGTGTCGGTAAAACAAAGATGAGTATTGAACTTGCTAAAAAATATAATGGAATAGTTATAAATGGTGATTCGATGCAGGTATATCGTCATTTAAATATTGGTACGGCCAAAATATTGGAAGACGAAAAAGAAGGTATTCCTCATTTCTTGTTTGATATTGTCGATCCTGACGAGATGTATACAGTTTATGACTATCAGAAAGATTTACGTAATCTTTTGAAAACTTATGCTAATCGAAACATTATCATTGTCGGGGGAACAGGACTTTATATAAAAGCCGGTTTATTTAATTATGAATTTGCTTCTGAAGATATGAATGATGACGAAAAGTATAACGATTTATCGAATGAAGAACTGATGAACATGGTCTTAAAAATAGATCCCGATACCAAAATTCACCAAAATAATCGCCGTCGCTTGATTAGAAGATTAAATCAAACTACGGTAGGAAACAATGGCAATGAATTGCTTTATGATGCTGTTTTTATTGGAGTTACGACAGATCGAGAAAATTTATATAATCGTATCAATAAACGAGTTGATATAATGATTGAAGATGGTTTGGTAGATGAAGTAAAGAAATTTTATGATCAAGGTATTCGCTCTAAGGCCATTATGACCGGAATTGGCTATAAGGAATTGTACGATTATTTCGATGGGAATATTTCTTTAGATGAAGCTATTGATTTGATAAAGAAGCGTACTCGTAAGTATGCTAAAAGACAATATACCTGGTTTAATCATCAATTGCCAGTTAAATGGTTTAATGTGGATTTTGATGATTTTTCGAATACGGTTCGAGAGGTGTGTGATTATATAGATGCTAAAGATAAACCATTTGTTAATTGACATAATCTTGTCGAGATATCTTTACTAACTTGTAATTTTTAGAGTATAATAAATTTAAGGTGGTATTATGGCAAAACGTAAGAAAAAGAAAGCACAAGATAATAAAAGTGTAAAATTTTCTGTTGAGATAACCGGCTTGATTTTTATTTTGATTGGAATTATTGGACTTGGCAAGTTTGGTCCAGTCGGTAATTTAATTAAAGAATTTGCTATATTTTTATTTGGAACATATTATAATATTTTGATAGCTTTGGTATTAATTCTTGGTGGATATATGTTGCTTCGTCGAGAGTTGCCGAAATTTTTTACGAGTCGTCTGATCGGCTTTTATCTTCTTTTAATAGCTGTTTTAAGTTTGGCACACATGAATTATGTTGAAACTAATACGAATATTCAAGAAGTTTTAAATAATTCGATGGAAGTGTATCTTACTGTAATTGGCGAAAACTATGTCGGTCTTTCCCAAACGGGTGGAGGATTAATTGGACTTATATTCAGCTGGATTTTTGTATCTCTTTTGGATAAGACAGGGGCATTTATCATTTTGATGGTTGTAATCGCCTTTGGTTTAATTATGTTACTCAATCTTTCATTTTCTGATATTCTCGATAAAATTCAAAAGGGAATTAAGAAAGTTAAGGATCGACCTAAGAAAGAACGCGTTTCAAAGCATCAGAAATCTGATGAAGATGACGATGATGATATAGATGACGATGCAGACGATGCAGATAAAGTTATTATTAAATCTGCTGAGGAGCTTAAGAAGTTTCATAGTGTTGAAGAAGTTCAACCTAAGGAAAGTGAGGCGCCAGTGGTTTCTGTTCCACTTATAAATGTCAATTCTAATTATCGTCTGCCACGCTTGGATGAAGTTTTGGATCCATTAAAGAAAAATCGTAAACAGAATTCTGATGACTTTATAAAACAAACGACGGTGGCACTACAACATGTGCTTGCTGATTTCCAAATCGTCGGAAAAGTCGTGGCTGCTCATGAAGGGCCTACCGTAACGCAATTCGAAGTGGCGATAAAGAATGGAACAAAGGTCAGCAAAATAACTGGATTATCTAAAGAGATAGCACTTTCTTTAGCTGCAAAAGATGTTCGTATTCAAGCACCGATTCCTGGTAAAGCAACTGTTGGAATTGAAATACCGAATAAAACGACAGTTGGTGTGGCTTTAAGAGAAGTAATGGAAACGAAGCAAAAGGAAATGCTAGGAATGCATATACCTGTATCTTTAGGTAAAGATATAATGGGAAATAACTTTGTCACTGATTTGTCTAAGACACCTCATTTGTTAGTAGCAGGTTCTACTGGATCTGGTAAGTCGGTCTGTGTTAATTCATTCATTAGTAGTATTTTGATTATGAAAAGACCAGATGA